>JANWKA010000047.1 GCA_025451655.1 Chitinophagaceae bacterium
CCGTTAAAGAATCAATTTTATAAAGCCTGGTATTAATTTTTCCTTCAACCAGGGCCATTTGCGTTAAAGCCAGGTTAGTTCGTGAAGTAATTTTTTGATCCAGGGTGGCTATTTTGTTATTAACTTCTGAGAGGTATCTGCTGGGAATATTTTGAAGATTGCCAAAGAAGAATCCCCTTGCTGGCCTTCCACTCGGGAGGCAAAACAAATCATCACCCCGATAAGGAGCAAAACGAATTCAGACCGCTTCATGGAAGCGAATTAATACTGGGAACTTAGCAAGGGCTATTATAAAGGAGAGCTACTCGGGGGATCACTTGGCAGTCCTGGGTTTTCCTTCCAATAGTCGGAACAAGAGTAAAGACATTATTTCGATAATCCAAGCTTTGGGATAAATAAACATTTTCAATGCTTCATTTTTCTTTTTTATGCAAAGGGGTTTTTACTATAATTATATGGGATTCAATGTAATAAACCATTGGCATTTTGAAAAAATAAGGATTTATTTTTCATTTAATAATTATTAACCAGGAATACCTTGTATTCACTTGGTTTGATCCTCACCCTGAGAGGCGGGGGAGCGATCCGTCATTTTCTCCCGGTCAAACCGGTATCCCCGGTGAAATGATAGGTCCCGGAACCAGCCTTTACCTTCAGGTACCCGTTTGCCATTCCTTCGGTCCGGATAGCCGTTTCCCCTCCCAGGGGCCTGCCTCCTTCGCTTACCCCAGCGGGTGAATTGACCGGCACAAAAATATCTGCGGTGGTGTTAGGGGGAATGATGACATCCATCTGAAGTTTTCCGGAATCCAGGGACCATGAGCAGGAAACCATCCCGTAATAGGTATCCAGAGATCCGGAGACCTTGCTGAATCCCTGAAAAAGATGCGGCTGGATTTTAATGTGATGGTAACCGGGTCCATCCGCATAGGTGTCGATTCCGGCCAGTTTCCGGTACATCCAGTCCCCTACTGCCCCATAAGCATAATGGTTGAAAGAATTCATGGAAGGCGTCTCGAAACTGCCATCCGGCTTGATCCCGTCCCAACGCTCCCAGATGGTGGTAGCTCCCATTTTCACTTCATAGAGCCAGGAAGGATAAGTATCCTGCAATAGTAAACGGCACGCCACATCATGATATCCGAACCGGGTGAGGACATGACAGAGATAGGGGGTTCCCAGAAAACCGGTGGTCAAATGATATCCGTATTTTTTGATATTGGCTACCAGCCTGGCTGCGGCCTGGGCCCTCATGGAATCTGGAAGCATGTCCATATTGAGGGCGAGAGTATAGGCGGTCTGGGTATTGGAAACCAGTTCTCCCGCCGGGGTCATGTATTCCCGGTCGAAGGCTCCCTTGATGCGGTCCAGCAGAGCGGCATAGGTGCGCATATCCGTGGTATCCCCCAGCGCCCAGGCCGCATTGAGAACCAATTGGGTCGAATAGGCATAGAAACACTGGGCGATCAGGTACTGGTCGGTGACTGCGGCCCTGCCGCTGGCATCATCCTCCGGGGAATAGAAAAGCCAGTCCCCGAAATCAAAACCGGTATTCCAGAGGTCGCCATGGGTCTGGTGGCTGATATATTCCACCCAGGCCTTCATGGAAGGATATTGCCTGGCAAGCAGCCTCAGGTCACCATAGGCCAGGTACATGTTCCAGGGGATGATGGTCGCCACATCCGCCCATCCCGCGCTACAATTGCTGGATCCCAGGATATTGGGGATCACGAACGGAACCGCCCCATTGGGAGCCTGATCCGCTGCTACATCCTGCAGCCATTTGGCGAAAAAGCTGTTGACATTCCGGTTGAAACTGGCCGTGCGGGAAAATACCTGAGCATCCCCGGTCCAGCCCAGCCGCTCATCCCGTTGCGGACAATCCGTGGGAATATCGACGAAATTGCCCCGCTGGCTCCATTGGATATTATGCTGCAGCTGGTTTACCCTGGGGTCCGAACAGGAAAACGTACCGGTTTCCGGCAGGTCCGTGTACAGGGCAACCGCAGTGAAATCTTCCGGCCTGATGGGACCGGGGTAGCCCTTCACCCGGATAAAACGGAATCCATGGAAAGTGAAATGGGGCTCGAACTGCTCCGGGCCCTTCCCGTCCAGGACATATTGGTCCTCGGCCCGGGCTGCCCTCAGGTTTTCAGTATAGAAATTGCCTTCCTTATCCAGGACTTCGGCATGATCGATGGTGATCGTATCCCCGGCCGGGCCATCGGCTTTCACCATCACCCACCCCACCAGGTTCTGGCCAAAGTCAAGGACCTGATCGCCCTGCGGGGTGGTCAGGATCCGGACCGGAGCGAAAGTTTCGTGTTTGGTCACCGGCGCATCCCAGGTGGAAACCAGGTTGCCCATCCGGAAATCCTTTTCCTTCACTCCACTCCATCCGGCGTCCTGATAACCAGGAAGGTCCCACCCGGTCTTTTTCATCCGGGCATCGATCGTTTCGCCGTTATAAATTTCCGAGCTCCTGATCTCCCCGGTGGAAGATTTCCAGCTGCTATCCGTGACCAACCATTCCTCCGTTCCATCCGTATACCGGATATCCAGCTGGGCCAGAAGGCCCACGTCGCTTCCGTAAATGTCTTTATGATCTGAATACCCCATGGTCCCCCTCCACCATCCGCTGCCGAGGATGGCGCCGATGGCGTTATTCCCCTGATGGACCTGGTCCGTCAGATCGTACACCTGGTATTGCAGCCGTTTGTGATAAGAGGTCCATCCCGGGGTGAAGTATCCGTTGCCGATCCTTTGGCCATTGATCCGACCCTCATACATCCCATGGGAAGTGATATAGAGGGTGGCTGAACGAACCTTTTTTGAAATCCGGAATTCCTTGCGCAACAGCGGGCTTGGCCTGGAGAGATCCTCCGTAAACCCGGGTTCGATCCACCTCGCCTTCCAATCGGCCGTATCCAGAAATCCCATCTGCCAGGTGGCCGGTGCACTCCAGGGGGAAGTTTCCCCCTGATGATCCCAGACCCTCACCTGCCACCAATACCGGTTCCCAGAAACCAGCGGGGCGCCCTGATAGCAAACCTGCACGGAAGAATCAGACTGGATTTTTCCGGATTGCCAGACCAGCTCTCCCACCTCCTTACCGGAATTCCCGGTACCGACCCGGATTTCATAGGCCTGCTGGAGGGTATTTCGCTGGGGACTGGAAAGTTGCCAGCTCAGGCGGGGCGACCGGGTATCCACTCCTGAGGGTGCCATGCGGTTTTCACAGACCAGGTGGTCGACCCTCAGTTGGGAAATTCCGCTGCAGAGGCTGACCAGCAGCAAGCCGGATGTGAGCAGGGATCGGATCATGGGGCGGATTGGTATTTAGTAAACTTCCAGCTGTTGCGCCGCGGGAAATTGGGGAAACGGGGCATGGGGTTCGACCTGGTACCAGTATGCGACCGAAGCAATATCCGATTGCTGCGGCAGATAGGTGCCGTCATGACGCCAGCCCAGATCCTGGATGGTTACCCGCAGGTCCTGGTCGAAGCGGACCGGGTCCGTGATATGCCAGCGGTAAAGGCCGAAACGTTCCTGGGTCCGGTATAATCCATCCGGCTTGATGACCTGGCATAGGCCTGAATAGGGCGAAGTGAAGGGTTCATACTGGTGGGTGTCCTGGTTCTCGAAGTCATAGGAGCCGCAAAAATAATCTTCCGTGCCGGTCCCGTTGATTGTCGGGAATTTCTGATCACCGTCCAGGTAGAATTTCACCTCTCCCTCTCCCCACCAGCCATCATTGCGCACCCCCCAGGCCAGGTAGGTTCCCACATACTGGCCCTTCCCCCGGATCCCGTCCACGATGGTATAGTCCTTTTTATAGGTGGTCGGGTTCTCCCTGCGGAACTGGGCGTGGAAATAGGCTGTTCCCTCCGCAACCGGAGTCTCCGAGTAGGTCACTTCATAATACAGGCTGATGGATTCCCGGTTGAGATTTTCGATGGTGAGTTTTGCTCCCTTCCGGAAGGGCATTGGCCAGTAACAGTTCAGCCCGCTGCCCGGATTCACACAGACCGCCAGGGAGGTCAGGGGGGCGAAAGACCCCCATCCCATGCAGAAAAAATCACCCACGGGCACTTCGACCGAGGGACCTGTTTCCCCATCCCAGTACATCCGGAGGACGTCCAGTCTCCAGCTCCCGGAAATGGTCATCCAGATATGGTCGATGATCCCGGATCCACTTACCTCCGCAATGGTCACGGTCTGACCCGGCTTGATGATAATATAAGGGTTTACTTTCCATCCCTGGCCCAGGTCCCTGGCTGCGCTACGGGCCGTGCCATTTTCCAGGGTGGCCATACCCCCCGTCCCCTTTTGGCCGGTAGGATTTTCGGGACCGATGGATCTGGTCCTGGAATCAGAAAGCTGGTACAGGTTGCCCAAGTCCATATGGAGCGGAGACTGGCAGATGCCGGGCCCCGCGATCAGCAGGGAAACCAGAAGGACGGGAAGCCGTATTTGCATGGGATCTTGTTTTGGGGCAATCAGGCCTGACCCGGAGCTTGCCCTCTGGGTTGGTCCGGAATTTCCCCGGATCAGATATTACCCTTCTTCAACTCACTGACCGCATGATCCGCGGCCCGGGCGGTCAGGGCCATGAAGGTCAGGGAGGGATTACAGCAATTGGTGGAATCCATGCAAGCTCCATCGGTCACGAACACATTCTTCACGGAGTGCACCTGATTCCATTCGTTCAGGACGGATTGCTTGGGATCTTTTCCCATCCGGACGGTTCCCATCTCATGGATGGCCTGTCCCGGAGTGGAATCTCCGTCAAAAGTCCGAACGTTTTTCAGGCCACCGGCCTCCAGCATTTCGGCGGCATCGTTCATCATGTCCTTTCGCATGTTCTTCTCATTCTCCTTAAAACCGGCATCGAAAACGATGGTGGGAAGGCCCCATTTGTCCCTTTTGCTTTGGTCGAGGTAGACCCTGTTTTCATAATAAGGCAGGCATTCTCCAAAAGCTCCCAGTCCCATGGACCAGATCCCGGGTTGGGAAAGGCTGTCCTTGAAGCCGGCCCCGATTCCCATTTCCGCGATACCCCGTTGCCAGCCCGTCCTTGAAGCTCCGCCCTGGTATCCGAATCCCCTTACGTAATCCCTTTTTTCCTTGTCATCCACGTTGCGGAACTTGGGCACATAGATTCCGTTGGCCCTCCTTCCAAAATAATACCGGTCATCGAATCCCTCGGCTTCTCCTCCGGCCCCACACCGGAAATGGTGGTCCATCAGGTAATGGCCGAGAACGCCGCTATCATTTCCAAGGCCATTGGGGAACCGGTTGCTCACAGAATTCATCAGGATAAAAGCGGTGCCCACTGTGGAAGCGTTGACGAAAACCAGCCGGGAATAAAATTCCCGGGTCTGCATGGTGTTTGCGTCGATTACCCGGACCCCTGTGGCTTTTTGCTTCTTTTCGTCATAAATCACCTCGCTGACAACCGAATCCGGACGGACCGTGAGTCTTCCCGTAGCCATAGCCGGGGGCAGGGTGGTGGACTGGGTGCTGAAATAAGCCCCGAACGGGCAACCCCGGGAACAAAGGTTGCGGTATTGGCAGGGACCCCTGTCATGAAGCCGCGTGGTAATATTGGCTACCCGACCGATGGTCAGGATCCTTTTATTAAAATTGGATTCAAGGCCTTTTTTGACCGACTGCTCTACGCAGTTCATTTCCATGGGAGGAAGGAACTTGCTGTCAGGCAGGGGTTCATATCCCTCTTTCTGCCCGCTGATCCCCGCAAATTCCTCAACATAACCGTACCAGGGTTCCAGGTCCTGATACCGGATCGGCCAGTCGATGCCATGACCGTCCCGGGCATTGGCCTCAAAATCCCGGTTGCTCCAGCGATAACTCTGCCTGCCCCACATGATGGACTTCCCGCCTACGATATTGGGCCGGAACCAGTCGAAGGATTGTTTTTCCTCGTAAGGTGCATCGGAGTCTTTGAACCAGTAGCTCGCGTTGTCCTCACTATAGGGATAGTCCCTGCTCAGGAAGGGATGGGTCTTTCTCTGGGCTTCGGTGATCCTTCCCCGGTGCTTGAATTGCCAGGGATCCTCCATGGCGGTCTTGTAACCGGTGATGTGGATCAACTGGTGCCCCCGTTCCAGCATCAGCACGGTGAGTCCTTTTTCGGTCAGTTCCTTGGCTGCCCATCCGCCACTCAGGCCGGATCCGATCACAATTACATCATAGGTGTCCTCCTGGGCGGCTTTGCCATTATAGTTCATGAAATCTGGTTTTAAGGTTTAAAAAAACTGTGGCCTCCGGCCCTTCCGGGAAAAGGGTCAGGTTGCCCAAGCCTTGTCTCCCTTATGATACGGGATGCAGCCATCGTACCGCCCGGGGATCGGGATATAATGCAGGGCCTCGGTGGCGCCAGGCTTGGAGCTGAAGTAACCCACCAGGGTAAGTTCCTTCATGTGCCGGTAAAATTGCATAGGATCGGGTGGGCTGTCGTCCGCCCCGTTCCTTCCCCTGCCCCCAAACCCTCCAGGGCTCTTCTTTTTGGCCCCGTTGATCCGGGTATCCAGGGCCTGTACCGCGGCAAAACGGTTTTCCGGGGACAGGCCCAGGAAGCCATGGCCATATTTGGTGGTACAAAAATCATTGAAAGCCTTAAGGCCGGAATGAAAGGCTTGCTGGTCCTTTTCAGGGTAGCATTCCTGCATCATCATCACGATGAAAGCCGGGACTCCGGCATCGATGGCTCCCGGGGTGGAGGTCCTGGGGATGATGATGTCCGCCATTTCGGAGACCATCTGCTGTTCGTCATCGGTGAATGAGGTCCCCGATCCATATTGGGGCTGGTGTTCGCAGCCGTCCAGGAGCGCGGTCAGGGTGGAGGCGGAAAGGACTCCCCCCATGATCACCGCGACATGTTTTACTGCATCTCTTCGATCCATGGTAAGCTCAGTTTAGCAAGTATGATCAACATTGATGGGGTTCAGACATCGCAAATCCTCACGCAACGCTCCAGGGCCTTCAGTTTTCCGGCATTATCGGTGGCGGTCGGAACAAATTCCTGGGCAACCCGTCCCTGGAATCCGGTATCTACTATGGCCCGCATGATGGCGGGGTAATAAAGTTCCTGGGAATCGTCGATCTCGTGCCTTCCGGGAACACCTCCCGTATGGTAATGCGCGATAAAAGCCTGGTTGTCCCGGATGGTCCGGATCACATCCCCTTCCATGATTTGCATGTGATATATGTCATAAAGCAGTTTGAA
Organism: Chitinophagaceae bacterium; assembly: GCA_025451655.1. Classification (GTDB taxonomy): domain Bacteria; phylum Bacteroidota; class Bacteroidia; order Chitinophagales; family Chitinophagaceae; genus JANWKA01. Next base: position 7,250 of record JANWKA010000047.1, read on the forward strand.
ATGATCGGATCCCAGCCTTTTGCAAAGCTCCACTCCCCATGCCGTATGGTCGCACATATAATCTTTATGGTCAATTTTGCTGTTGAGCAGCTCCATCACCATTATTACCCCATGGGCAGCCGCGAGAGGCAGGATCCTGTTGAGCCCGGTAACGCAATTTTGCAAGCCGGTCTCATCATCCATTCCCCGCCGCCTCCCGGAGAAGCAGATCAGGTTCCGGAATCCGTAGGAAGCCATCAGGGGGATATTTTCGGAATAATGGGCCACCAGCACATCATGGTTTTTAGGCTCATTCCAGCCGTCATACAGCCCGAGATCCCCTCCATAGCACATGGAGCAATACAGGCCATGTTTTTTGGCTGTTTCCCATTCCTCCGGTTTCAGCAGGTCAATGGATTGAACACCCATCCCCACCAGGTCCCTGCAGAAATCATCCAGCGGAATGGATTGGTATACCCAGTAGCAGGCCGATGCGTGGATCCTGTCTTTCAGGGGGCCTGGTGCATCTTGCAAAGCGGGCCGGGTGGCAGCCAGGGTTTCCGGGCTGACTCCCAGAACAGCCGCGCCCAGGGCAATTTGTTTCAGGGCCAGCCTTCGGGAAGAGATGGACATCTTGCAGCCTGATTGGTTTTCCATGTTGAAGGTAATCACCAATTCCCGAAATCGGAAGGTTTAATTGACCACTGGCGGATGGCTTTGCGCATCAGTCATCATCCGGTTGATGAGCCCTGCCCAGATATAGGTCCGGTGCAACCCTCCCCAGGCGCTGTCCGGGGAGTAGAATTCCCAGAGCTCATGGGTGCGGCGCAAAACCGCGATCATGCCTTGCGAAACCCGGGAGGCAATTTCCCGGGCAGTCTTTCGATACCCATAATTCAGCAATCCCCGCTCCACCAGGTAATTCCATTGTACCCAGGCCGGGCCGTTCCAATACCCCCGCGGGTTATAATCGGAATCCGATGCCGAAAGGGAGGGGATGCCATAGGGCCTCCAGAAAGCGGAGGTATCGGTTAGCTTCTCCACCAGCCTGCGAGCCTGCACGGGCGATGCCACCCCGGCCCAGAGGGGTAAAAAACCGATGATCTCATCCCGTTTGAGATCGTTTTCCTTCCGGTAACTGAACTGGTGGGTCCCCAGGGTCACATTATAATAAAATCCCTTTACGGAATCCCAGCAATACCGGTTGATTAAACTGATCCGCCGTTCATAGTCCTGCTTCCAGGATGCGGCTTCTTCCTTCCGGCCGAGTGCAAGGGCCATTTGTTCGAGGGACCTGGCCTCCCGGACCAGCATGCAGTTCAGATCCGGGGAATTAAAAGCCGAGGGAGGACCGACCTGGTCCCATACCGCCACATCCCCGTCCCGGACCGATTCCAGGACCGGGTCCCCGCCCCACTCGCAAAGGCCGTCCCGGTCGCTGTCCCGGTGGGAGACGAACCACCTGAAAAACTTTTCCCCGGAGTCATACATCCGCCGAAGGAAGGCCTGGTCCCGGGTCTGGCGGTAGATCTCCCAGTTTTCCCAGTTATACCAGGGTGCGGAGCTGGTGAGGGATCCATTGGCCGGGATTGTTTCATCCAGGTAGGGGCCCGTACGGTAATTGATATAGCCGTCCGGTTGCTGCCGGTCCGCATAGACCTCCTGGGAACCTTCGGCCCCAGATGGATCGATCCGGACATATTCCAGCATGGAAAGGCTTTCATGGAAGACCTGCCCGCCATGCCCCCATCCCCACATAGGCACCCGGGAAAAAACGTAATAATCCTCCCTGCATTTTCCTTCCGGGGGATAAAATACCTGGCGCATCATATTGCAGGCGCTCCAGTACAGGGCCGTTTGGGCTGGGTCCTTCAGATGCGGATCCGGAATGTGGCCCATCATCCGCTGGTCGGCCTCCAGAAAGGGCTCCAGGGGTATGCGCAGCAGGACAGTTTCCTGCCCGGCTCCGGGCCGGGCAGGGGCAGCTGCAACAGCCCGTACCAGTCTCAGGGTCTTGGAGGAACCCCGGGCCAGGGTTATTTCCCTGCAAAACCCCAAAAGGATTGTACCTCCGGTATCCGGCGGGAAATCCGGTTCCCCCCGGGGGAAAGCCCGGAAGGAAAGCAGGGATCCATCCGGTGGTTTTCCCCCGCCTGAGAGGATGCTGTCCGGATTTTCAGAAAGCAGGAGGAGGTCCCTGATACGGTCCGGATAAGGAATTTGGTGGTCCTGGCTCCAGGAGTCAGGCGGTTCCTGGTGCCCGAAGGACAGGGCGGGAGAACCCGCCTCCCCTTTCGGGTCTTTCAGCAACCCGGGGCGGCCATGGACGAAAAGGTAGATTCCGCAGGAAATCCTCCGACCCGAAATATTTTTTATCCGCAATTGCCAGACAGAGGCATCGGAGGAATAGACCAGGAAGAAAGCCCGGACCAGCAACCCTTTCACCGGCATGAATTCATAGCGGACCAGGTCCGGATAGGAATCCGTGATCAGGGGAGGGCGGAAATAATCCAAAGTCCGGTAAATGATTTTCCCCCCGGTGCGGAAAGCCAGGCCGAGGGACCCTGCCTTCCCGGAAAGAAAATCGGCACCGAGGCTGTCCTGGTCATAATTGAAGCGGTATCCCTCGTCCAGCAGAAAATGGGACCGTTCCCGCGCTGCTGCATAGCCGGTATAGATTGGAAAATTTTTCCCTGCATGAAGCCGGGAAAGATACCCCTTCTGGCTCCAGCCAGTTTGCCCTGAAAGGACCAGCAGGCCCAGGGTGATCAGGTAACCCTGCGGGGGAAAGGAAATAAAATGCCGGGGCCGCCTGATCATGGATGACCGGATGAGGTCCAGATATTGTTGGAAAGGTTCCTGTCCGGAAACCTTCCATCCGGATCCAGGATCACCGAATCAATCGGGGAGGTAGACCCGTACTGAAAAGAGAAGACTCCGCCCCGCTGCCAGATCTCTACGGGGAGCTGCAACGTACTGTCTTTCCCATTGGATTCCCGGATGCGGAGCACGACCGGCATGGCCATCCGGTCCAGGTTGGTCAGGGTGATCACCGCCCCGTGGGACGGGTCCTTGCCGGCATAGGTGACGGAGCGGACTCCCTGGTCCAGGCTCCAGGAATGCATGAACCATTCCCTCCAGAACCAGCTCAGGTCCTCCCCGGCCCCGTTTTCCATGCAACGGAAAAAATCCTCGGGCATCGGATGATGATAAGCCCATGCCCTGATATAATGACGGAAAGCATAATCGAAACGGTCGGGGCCCAGGATCATTTCCCGCAGCAGCACCAGGCCCAGGGCAGTCTTATAATATTCCAGGGGATGGACCAGGGAGGGTTCAATCCCGTCGGCGGGATATATAATCGGAGGAGCTGAAGGATTGGCAAGCAGGGGGACGATCTCCCGGGCGGGGTTGCCTCCCCGCGGGGCATATTCCCCATCCCTTTTAGGCGCATATTCCCCATGATTAAAAGAATCGGAAGCGTAAATGTCGATGAAGGTGTTGAAACCCTCATCCATGAAAGCATTCCTGCGTTCGTCGCTTCCCACCACCATGGGAAACCAGTTATGCCCGATCTCATGGGCCAGCAGTGCCCAGAGCCCCTTCCCGCCTGCCCTCATCCCGTCGAAAGTGATCCCAGGATATTCCATTCCTCCCACAGGTCCCGCCGCATTGATCGCCACCGGGTAGGGATATACGAACCAGTTCCGGGAGAAGATCTCCACGGCGTTTTTGATGTACTCCGTGGCCCTGCCCCATTTTTCATTACCCTGGCTTTCCACCGGGTAAACGGACATTCCCAGGCAATGCCTTCCTCCGGGAAGGTTGATCCGGGCCGCGTCCCAGACATAGGCCCGGGAGGCAGCGATGGCCACATCCCTTGAATTTTTCATGATGAAATGCCAGGTCAGCATGCCCTGATGGACCGGTCTGGTGGAGGGGTCGGTCACTTCCTGCGGGGCCCGGATCATGACAGTCTGGTCCGAGCTGGCGGCCCGGGAAAGCCGGGCAATTTCTGTAGGGGTCAGGACCTGCCCGGGATTTTCCAGTTTGCCGGATCCAGCCACGATCATATCCCAGGGCACCGTGACCTGGTAATCGAAATCTCCGTATTCCAGGTAAAATTCACCGCCGCCCAGGAAGGGAAGGGTGTTCCAACCCCGGATATCGTCATAGACACAGAGCCGGGGATACCATTGGGCGATATCATAAATGGTTCCGTTGCGGGTTTCCATCCAACCATCCCTTCCGCTTCCCCCGCTTTTGGCCAGCCTGAATTGATAATCCATCCGGATCTCCAGTTTTCCTCCCCGGGGTGCCAGGGCCCTGTCCAGGCGGATCTGCATCCGGGTATCGCTGATGATATGATCCACGGCGGCCCAGCTCCCCTTTTCCAGGATCCGGACCGAGCTGAACTGGTACCCTTCCGTGGTGTCCTGGGATCCCCGGCTCCCGGAGACCAGGCGGCTTCTGGAACCGGGCCGGCTCACCTGCTGGTCCAGCTGGAGCCAGATGTAGTGCAGGGAATCCGGGCTGTTGTTCGTGTAATCGATCGTTTCATTTCCCCGGATCCGCTTTGTGGCCGTATCCAGCTCCATGCTGAGCCTGTAATCGGCGCGGTTCTGCCAGTAGTCCGGGCCCGGGTTGCCATTGGCGCTCCTGAGGAGGTTCCCGTTATGGGTGTAAAAAAGGGGGCCGAAAAGCGCATGGGCATCATAACCGGTATCCCGGTCCTGGCCCTTCAGGGCCGGACCGAGGACCAGGAGGGCTGCGATCAAAACAAAATATTTTTTCATGCCTGGGAATTATCCTGGCAAGATACCAGCAGGGAAAGGAAAAAAACGAAAAAAAATTGCCGGGTGGAAAGGCAACCCGGGAGAAATTACCGGGCCGCCAGACCCAACTGGGCCCGGTGGGCATTCAGGGAGCGGATCGAAAACAGCAGGCCCAGGGCGAGCAGGAGGGCACCCATCAGGTAAGGGGCTCCCGGAAAATAAACCGGGGCGCCGGACCTGCTGAAGTATCCGAAAAGACTGGTCATCAGCAGGGGCCCAAAAATGGAGGTCACGTTCATCAGGCTGGTCAGGGCGCCCTGCAATTCGCCCTGCTCATTGGAAGGAACCTGGGAGGAAATGATTCCCTGGAGAGCTGGCCCGGAGATACTGCCCACGCAATAGGGAATCAGGAAGGCAAACATCATCCAGCTGGTGGTGGCAAAACCGAAAAGGACGCACCCTAAGATTTCCAGAAGCAATCCGGAAAGAATGGCGTATTTCTGGCCGAGCAGTGGAATGGCAACTCGGATCAGCCCTCCCTGGACCAGGGCCAGCAGCAGACCCACCGCAGCGAGGGAATAACCTACCAGGCTGATGCTCCAGTTGAATTTCAGCATATTGTAGAAAGTCCAGGTCGCCTGAACCGCATAACCCGCCATATAGATGAGCACCAGGGTGGCGATCAGGCCTGAGATCACGGGATACTTTCTCAGATGAAGCAGGGAGCCAACGGGATTGGACCTTTTCCATTCAAATTTGCGGCGGGTTTGCCGGGGCAGGGATTCAGGCAGGATGAGGAACCCGTAGAGGCAGTTGACCAGTGAAAATCCGGCTGCGATCATGAAGGGCACCCGGAGTCCGAGTTCCCCAAACTTCCCTCCGATTGCCGGACCGATGATGAAACCCAGCCCGAAGGCAGCACCAACCATCCCGAAATTCTGGGCCCTGTTCTCATCCGTGCTGATGTCAGCCAGGTATGCGGAACCTGTGGTGAAACTGGCCCCGAAGATTCCGGCGATGATCCTGCCCAGGAAGAGCCAGGCAATGGTAGGAGCGAAGGAAAGGAAAAGATAGTCGATCCCGAGTCCGAGAAGGGAGAGCAGCAGGATCGGCCTTCTTCCGAACCGGTCGCTGAGGTTCCCCAGGATGGGAGCACAGATAAACTGCATGATGGCATAGCTGGCGGTCAGCCAGCCACCATATTCGGATGCCACGCTCAGGTTGCTGCCGGTTAGTTCCTGGATCAGTTTGGGCACCACCGGGATGATGATCCCCAGGCCAATGCAATCGATCAGCAGGGTAATGAAAATAAAGCCAACACTCGCATTTCTGTTTTTCCTCATAACTGAACCGGCATTCATGGAGAAGGCCTTGTAGCCTTCCGACCCGAACCGGTAAAAATAGGAAAGATTTGTTCCGCTTCCCGCCTCCGGACCGGAATTCCGGGAAATTTAACCAGCCCCGGGGCCCTGGAACCGGGAAGGGCCGTCCCACCGGAACGGCCCTTCCCAATAAAAAATCCTGCTGGAATTACTGGAAGTCGCTGTCCGGTACTCCGGTATCCACCTGGATGCTTTGCACCTTTAATTCCAGGGGCCTCCGCAACAGGAAACTGGTCCGGCTGAAGGGAAACAGGATCCCGTTCACGCTTTGGTAATTGCCAAACTGGAAATGCTCCCGGATGGTCCTTCCCCTGACCTTGCTGGAAATGACCTCATTGAGTTTCAGGCCACTCTGGGCGTCATACTGGGAGGTGGACTCGGATCCGTCGGGATACTGGACAGTAAGCACATAGTAATCCTTCCCATCAAAGCTGTCCAGCCCGTTGAGGTCCAAATGGTAACCCGGATCGGAATAATGCAATTCCGGGATCAGGGAGGCCTCCTGAATGATTTCGGACCTCTGGTTGTCCTGGATCATCCGGAACCTTCCTGCCGCGGTCCCGACACGGATGGTGGTATCGTTGAGGGTGACAGTTTCCGAATTGGCTCCCAGGGTGAGTTCAGCCCGGAATTTTTCAGGGTGCTTCCATTCCTCTTTCAGGCTGATGGAGTTACCCATCAAATCGGTTTGGGATTGCTCCGTGATATCCCGGATGGCCCTGACTTTGTCCGCGCCGCCAATGGCACTGAGGTAATGATCGATCACCGTCTGGGCGCTGACCCCGGAGGGGACCGGTTTGTGGAGGATATTCTGCCAAAGGTTATTGTCCGGATTCAGGTCCGGAAGCACATGGTCCGGATCCAGCAGGACTTCGCTGATCGCGGAGGTGGTTTGCACCGGGAAGGTGAAAACGGGTCCCCGCTGCCAGATCTCCACGGGAAGTTTCATCGTATGAACCTGCCCGTTGGTTTCCGTGATCCGGGCGATGACCGGCATGGCCATCCGGTCCAGGTTTTCAATAGTGATCAGGGCTCCCTGTCCGGGATCTCCATTGATGTATTTCACATCATTGACCCCCTGATCCAGGGCGTAATTTTCGTAAAACCATTCCCTCCAGAACCAATCCAGATCTTCACCGGAGGCATTTTCCATGGTCCGGAAGAAATCCACAGGAGTCGGATGCCTGAATGCCCACCATTTGATATAGGTTCTGAAGGCGTAATCGAAACGGTCCTGCCCCAGGACCACATCCCTGAGGGCGTTCAGGGCCATGGCGGGTTTGGAATAGGCCGCGGTTCCGTTATTGCCGGGTTGCAGCACATCCTGGGTGTTCATTATGGCTTCGGACTGGGGACCGAAAGTATTGGTGGCAGCGGCCTCCACGTCCTCCGGACGGGCAAACTCTCCATGGTTGAAAACCTTGGTATCCACCCCGTTAATGAACGTGTTGAACCCTTCATCCATCCACCCGAATTTCCTTTCATTGGATCCCACGGTCATCGGAAACCAGGTATGGCCAAATTCATGATTCACGACGTTCCAGAGGCCTGCTCCCCTGGAGCGGAAAGAACAGAAAACGATTCCCGGGTATTCCATGCCCCCTACCGTTCCTGCCACATCGGTGGCGACCGGGTATTCAAATTCGTACCATTCCCTGGAGTAAAGCTCGATCGCGCCTTTCACGAATTCCGTGGACCGGGTCCAGGCGGTGGGGCCGATACTTTCCACCGGGTATACAGACTGGGCCAGGGCTTTTTTCCCGCTGGGCAAGTTGATCCGTGCTGCATCCCAGACGAATGCCGTGGATGCCGCCCAGGAAAGGTCGCGGGCATTGTTGATCCGGAAATGCCAGGCAAGTTCGCCCTTGAAAGGCCGGGAAGCCGGATCAGTCACCTCCTCCGGGGTCCGGATCATCACAGTGCTGTCGCTGTTCCTGGCTTTGACCAGGCGGGCCATCTCCCTGGACGTCAGGACCTGTTCCGGGTTGAGCAGGGATCCTGAAGCCACCACGATCATATCCCCGGGGGCATGTATCGTGCAGTCCAGGTCTCCGTATTCCAGGTAGAATTCTGAGGGACCCAGATAGGGAATGGAGTTCCAGCCCTCCACGTCGTCGAACACTTCCATCCTTGGATACCATTGCGCGATCTCATAGATCCAGCCGTTTTTGGTTTCCAGCCTGCCATTTCGGTCCTCTCCATATTCGGGGACATAGAAAGAATAGGCGATCCGGATCTTGATCTGGCTTCCCCCCGGCTTCATCGGGTCCTGGAGCCGGATCTGCATCCGCGTGTCATTGATCAGGTAATCGGCCCTGGAGACTTTACCATTCTGTTCGATGGTGACCGATTTGATGTCATACCCCTTCGTGGTGTCCCGGACCCCGAACCTTCCTCCCGCTCCATAGATCATGCTGGCCCTGGAATCAGCCCTGTAAATATTCTCTTCCACCTGGAGCCAGAGGAATGGAAGGTCCTGGGGACTGTTGTTGGTGTAGGTGATTTCCACGGTCCCCGTGACGGTCTTCGCCACCGTGTCCAGGGTGCAATCCAGCGTATAATCGGCCCGGTTCTGCCAGTATTTGGGTCCCGGCGCCCCGCTGGCGCTTCGGAATTCATTCCCGTTGGAGGTATAAAATAATGGGTTCCAAAGCGCATGCTGGTCATAGGTAGACTGCTGCGCCAGGGAGCTTCCGGGGAAGCAGGATGCCAAACCCAGGACGGCTCCTAAGAGAGATAGAGCTTTTTTCATGTTTCAGATCAGATTTTGGTGGATGTAGAAGGATAAAAATACGCTTCGGGAAGATCAATCTTTGCCCCTTTTTTGATGGACGGAAACCCGGGGGCTGCGATTCAGTAATTCACGACCTGTTCTTCAATCCCCTCAGGGATCTCCCTGAATTCATAGGCCTGGTTGCGGAGCCGGGGTTCAAACCCGGCTTCCCGGATCGCTTCCTGGATGCTCCGGTAGGTGAACCGGTGCGGCGCTCCTGCGGCGCTGACCACATTCTCTTCCAGCATGATCGACCCGAAATCATTCGCCCCGGCATGGAGGCAAAGCTGGGCGACCTTCTTTCCCACGGTGAGCCAGGAGGCCTGAATATTCACGATATTGGGAAGCATCATCCTGCTCAGGGCAATCATCCGGATATATTCTTCATCCGTGGTCAGGTTATGAACCCCCCGGATGCGGGCCAGCAAGGTATCCACATCCTGGAAAGTCCAGGGAATGAAGGCCGTGAAACCCCTGGACCCTTCCGGCTTTTCGGACTGGACCTGCCGGATGGCGGCGAGATGCTCAAACCGCTCCAGCACCGTTTCCACATGCCCGAACATCATGGTTGCGGAAGAGGGAATGTCCAGGCGGTGGGCCGTGCGCATGATGTCCAGCCATTCCCCTGCGCTGCATTTTCCCCTGGATACCAGCCTGCGGACCCGGTCATTGAGGATTTCTGCGCCGGCCCCCGGAAGGCTGTCCATTCCGGCTTCCCTGAGCGCCCTCAGCACCGCCTCATAATTGCTTTTTTCCAACTGGGTGATATGGGCCACTTCGGGAGGTCCCAGGGTATGGAGCTTTAACCCGGGGTATCGCTTTTTGAGCTCCCGGAACAAGCCGGTATAAAAGGAAAGCCCCAGCCCGGGATGGTGGCCTCCCTGCAACAGGAGCTGGTCGCCCCCCCACCGGAAGGTCTCCTGGATCTTCCGGTCATATTCCTCCATTGAAGTGATATAAGCTTCCGGGTGTCCCGGGACGCGGTAAAAATTGCAGAATTTGCAATTGGCCACACAAACATTCGTGGTGTTCACATTGCGGTCGATCTGCCAGGTTACCTGCCCGTGGGGGACCTGCTTTTTTCGAAGCCGGTTTCCCGCCTCCATCAGCTCAGCCAGGGGCGCATGCTCGTAAAGGAATGTCCCTTCTTCGGGGTCCAGCCATTCCATGCGCAGGGCCTTTTCGATCAACCCGGAATGATCCATTGGGGATTTTGTCCGATAAAATTATGACAATTCCGGCTGAGCCCTCCAACCAGATATTGTTTTCAGGGATCCATCCCCGGATATGAGAGGACTGATCAGCAAACCCCTCATTCATCCTGTAATCCCGGGTCGCATCCCGGAAATCCAGGCGGAAAAAATCGTATCTTCCCCCTGAAATTACCGCCTTCCTATGCCTTTGCGGTACCCACTCCGGCTTTTTGCCCTCCTTACTTCCTGTTTCTTTCTGGCAGTCCCCCAGTTATATGCCCTCCCCCGGGTACCCCAGCCGAAAGCCGCGCTTTTGACCACCATTCCGTTCCGGGAACTCAGCAACGGGGTCATCCTGGTCCGGGCAAGACTCGATAATTTCCCGGATACCCTCAATTTTATCCTCGATTCCGGGAGCGGCGGGATCGGCCTGGATTCGGTCACCTCCGCCTACTTCAAACTGCATCTCACCGATTCCGGAAGGATCATCCGGGGCCTCGGAGGAACCAAAAAAGTCCCCTATTCCAACAACAACTCCCTGGAATTTCCCGGTCTGGAGATTGATTCCCTCAATTTCCACATCAGCAATTACGAGTTGATCAGCGAAGTATACGGGATCAAGATCGACGGGCTCATCGGATTCAGCGTGCTGAAGAGGTATATCATCAATATAGATTATGATTTGCTCAAAATATCATTTTATTCCCCGGGAAAGTACGAGTACCCCAGGGGAGGCGAATTGCTGAAGCCCTACATGCTCTCCATCCCCGTGGTCCCCGCACCCGTCCGAAACGGAGTTAAAAGGGATTCCCGGTATTATTTTGATACCGGAGCCGGCCTCTGCATGCTCCTATCGCAGGAATTTGTAAAGGACAGCAGTCTGCTGGCCAACCGGAAAAAATGGCAGAAGGTCATCCCCACCGAGGGGCAGGGCCTGATCGGGAAGATGGATATGGATATCACCATCATTAAAGGAATGAAGATCGGCAAATACAGTTTCGATGACGTCCCCACCTATGTATTTGACGATATCAGCAACGTGATGCAATACCCGGACCTGGGCGGCCTGATCGGCATCGATCTGCTGCGCCGGTTTAATATCACGCTGAACTATCCAGCCAAGGAAATCTATATCATTCCCAATATCCATTTCAATGACCCCTTCGATTATTCCTATACCGGCCTGGTGATCTATTTCATCAACGGCCATGTGGAGGTTACCGATGTGATCAAGGATTCACCTGCTGAAAAAGCGGGATTTTTGCCCGGAGACCGGTTGATCGCCATCAACAATAATTTCAGCAATGATATCCAGACTTACCGGGCACTGCTCAAGGATTCCGGAACCAGGGCGGATGTCCTGGTCCAAAGAGAGAACGATATCCAGATGATCAAACTTCCGATCAAAAGTATTCTGTGAAAACATTATCAGCCATGCGTCCGCTGATCCTACTTGGGCTGCTTTTTACCTTCCGGCCGGGGTATTGCCAGCTTTCACGGCCCCGGGCGATTCCGGCCCAGGGGGAGCTGGTCGCCCGGATCCCCTTTACTTACGATGGGGTCCATATCATCATCCGGGCCACCCTGGACCAGCACAAGGAACCATTGAATTTCATCTTCGACACCGGTGCGGAGGTCAATGTTCTGAACCGGAACTGGACTAAGGCATTCCGGATCACCCCCATGCAGTCCGGTGATCTGAGCGGAACCGGCAATGGCCTGAAGGTGCTTCCGGTTACTTTCTTCAAGCTGGTCCGGATCGGAAAGGCGGAACTGGTGAACCAGCAATTCTACCTCGAGGATCTCAAAGATTTAAACAGCCGAAAGGAGCATGTCGACGGTATCATCGGATATCATCTCCTGGCGAGCTATATCGTGAAGATTGATTTCAATGACCGGGTGATCGACCTGTACAAGGCGGGCCGTTTCGACTATGGGCACGATGGCCTTTTGATGCGGATGAGGATGAACAACTATACCCCCGTGATCCGGGCCGGGGTGGCTGTCCATTCAGGCGATACCCTGACCGGCTGGTACCAGATCACCACAGGAGGGGATTACGGGGTCCTGTTCAATTTTCCCTATGTGGAAAAATACCGGCTGACCTCACCTGAATATTTCACCGGAAAGGATTCCGTGGATGATCTGTTGGCAGACCGCCAGTTCACCGATTTCAAAATTCCAGCTTTCGTAATCGGGACCCAGCTGATGGAACAGGTTGACGCCAGCTTCTGTCCGGATGTGAACGATAATGACCCCACCCGGGACATCGCGGGGGATATCGGAAATGATGTCTTCAGGCATTTCAACATCATTCTCAATTACGGGGAACGTGAAATTTTCCTGACTCCCAACGGCCTGAAATAAGCGTGGCGTACCCTTTTCTTTTAAATTTGCACCCGCGCACAATCCCCGCCCCTGCCCGATCATGATTGAATTCAGGAAATTCGTTCTGGATAATGGTTTGAGAGTGATCTTTCACGAAGATCTGCAGACCCCAATGGTGGTGGTCAACGTGCTCTATGACGTGGGGGCCAGGGATGAAGACGCTGAAAAAACAGGATTCGCTCACCTTTTCGAGCACCTCATGTTCGGCGGTTCCATCAATATCCCGGATTATGATGAGCCCCTCCAGATGGCAGGAGGTGAAAATAATGCATACACGACCAACGATCTCACCAATTATTATATTCAGCTCCCTGCTCAAAACATGGAAACGGCATTTTGGCTCGAAAGCGACCGGATGCTTTCCCTGGCTTTCAGCGAGAAGAGCCTGGAGGTGCAAACGAAGGTGGTCTGTGAGGAATTCCGGGAACATTATATCAACAAGCCTTATGGAGATGTCTGGAAAAGGGTCCGGGAGCTTGCTTACCGGGTCCATCCCTACCGGTGGCTAACCATCGGAAGAGAACTTTCCCACATCGAAAAGGCCGGCCTGGAGGACGTGCGGCGGTTCTTTTTTGCCCATTACACCCCTGGCAATGCCATCCTGGTGGTTGGCGGAAATACCACCCTGGAAAAGGTCCGCAGCCTTTCTGAAAAATGGTTCGGCCCGATTCCCTCCGGAAATAAATACCGGAGGGACCTGCCTGAAGAACCTCCCCAGGCCGCTCCGCGCCAGGCCGAGGTCCATGCCCGGGTGCCCCTGGATGCGATTTACAAGTCATTCCATATCTCCTCCAGGCTGGATCCCCGCTATTATGTCGCCGACCTGATCTCTGACCTGCTTTCCGGGGGAAACTCCTCCCGACTTTACCAAACTCTGATCAAGGAGAAAAAGTTGTTCAGCCAGGTGGAATGCTTCCACATGGGAACCCGGGATCCCGGGCTGCTCACTGTTCAGGGAAAACTGGTCCGGGGAGTGGCAATGAAGGATGCTGAAGCTGCATTGATGGAACAATTGGATGCCCTTTGCCATAAACGCATCGGGGAACGGGAACTCCAGAAAGTGAAAAACAAGGCCGAAAGCATAATTGCCTTCGAGGACATGAGCCTCCTGAGTCGATGCAACAGCCTGGCTTATTATGAGCTGCTAGGGAACGCATCCTGGATGAACGAAGAAATGGACCGATACCAGGCAGTGACATCCGCCCAGCTTCAGGATGAAGCCATCCGGATCTTCAATCCTGCCAATTCCAGCACCCTTTATTATTATGCCGAAAGCCCCGCAAGCGAACTTAACCCGATCCAGACCGATGAAGAGCCCCAATGAATTGGATCGCAGGGTGGCCCCTGCGATCACCGATGCGGTGCATTTTGACATCAGGCTGAAGCCTTACGAACATTTTCTGCTGGATAACGGCATCCCGGTTTATGCCATTCCCTCCTCCAACCAGGAGACCATGATGGTGGAACTTTCCTTCGATGCCGGAAACTGGTATGAGGGCCGAAAACTGGAAGCCACCGCGGTGAACCACCTGATGAAGAATGGGACCGAAAACCATTCTGCACTCGAGCTCAGCGAGATGGTGGAATATTACGGTGCCTTTCTGGACTGTTCCTGCCACCACGAACACGGCAATTTCACCATACACTCCCTGACCCGGCATATCGGAGAATTGCTGCCCCTGCTGCGGGAAATCATCACCACGCCGGTATTTCCCGGGGAGGAGCTGGATCTGTACCGCCAAAACATGAAGCAGCACCTTGCTGTGAACCTCCTCAAATGTGAATTTGTGGCGAACCGGAAGATCGATGAATGCCTTTTCGGCCTCTCCCATCCCTATGGAAGCTTCAGCAGCATGGAGGCCTACGATGCCCTGAACCGGGAAGGCCTTCTGGAATTTTACAGGTCGCATTATACATTTGACCGGTGCCGGATTTTCGCTGCCGGAAAACTACCTCCGGATTTTGCCCCGCAGCTCAACCGGCAATTCGGAAAAGATTCCTGGATCGGTCCCTCCTCTGCCGCCCGGCCTTCCTATGAAGTTCATCCGGACCTGGTGCACAGCTTCCGGATCCAGAATGATCCCCAGGGGGTTCAGGGGGCGGTCCGGATGGGCCGTCCATTTCCAAACAGGTTCCATCCTGACTTTCCCGGAATGCGGGTCCTCAATACCATATTCGGAGGATATTTCGGTTCCAGGCTGATGAGCAATATTCGCGAGGAAAAGGGCTTTACCTACGGAATCCATTCCCATCTGTACAATACCAGGGAGTGCAGCGCGATCACCATCCAGACCGAGGCGGGCCGGGAGGTATGCGAGTCCGCCCTGACCGAAATCTACAAGGAAATGGAACGGATCCGTCAGGAACCCGTGGAAGAAGAGGAACTGCACCTGGTGCGCAATTACCTGATGGGAAGCATGCTGGGCGACCTGGACGGTCCCTTCCAGCTCATCCAGCGCTGGCGGGACCTGATCCTGAGCGGGTTGGACGAATCTTATTTTAACAAAAACATCGAAACCGTCCGGACCATCACGGCGGAAGAGCTTCTGGAACTGGCCTGGAAGTATTTTTTACCCGACCCCTGGTACGAATTGATCGTCATTTGAGCTCCTGCACCGGGATCAATCTTGCCGTGAAATGTCTTAAAACCGCCTCCTCATGCCCGATCCGGAATCCCCGGATGGTATCCCGGTGGTCGAAGGTCTCCAGGATGGTTTCGGTGACATAATCCATATGGCTTTGAGTATACACCCTTCGGGGCATGGCCAGCCGGACCAGTTCCATGGGCGGAGATACGAGTTTCCCTGAGGAGTCATATTTTCCAAACATCAGGGATCCGATCTCGACAGCCCGGATGCCCCCCCGGATATAAAGTTCACTGCATAAGGCGACTCCGGGGTATTGGTCGGGGGGGATACCTGGAAGAAAGGCTTTCGCATCCAGATAAACTGCATGGCCGCCGGTGGGCCGGACAATCGGAACACCGGCTGCGATCAGGCGTTCCCCGACATATTCGATGCTCCGGATCCGGTATTTCAGGTAATCTTCATCGAGGGCCTCCCCGAGTCCAACGGCCACGGCTTCGAGATCCCTTCCCGCCAGGCCGCCATAGGTCGGAAACCCTTCGGTCATGATGAGCAGGTTGCGGCATTCCAGGCTGAGGGCTTCATCCCGGAGGGCCAGGAAACCCCCGATATTGGCGAAAGCGTCCTTTTTGGCACTCATGGTACAACCATCCGCATAGGAAAACATTTCCCTGACGATTTCCAGCATGGGCCTGTCCTGGTATCCTTCCTCCCTCAGCTTGATGAAATAGGCGTTTTCGGCGAAACGGCAGGCATCGATAAAAAGAGGGATTCCATGGCTCCTGCATACCGAGGAGGCCTGCCGGATATTGGCCATGCTGACCGGCTGGCCTCCCCCGGAATTATTCGTAACCGTCAGGATGCAGACCGGTATCCGGGGAGCACCTAATTCCCGGATCCTTTCATCCAGTGCGGTTATGCTGATATTTCCCTTGAAGGGTGCGACCAGGGCAGGGTCCTTCCCTTCCTCACAGATCAGATCCAGGCCTTCGGCGCCGGACCATTCAATATTGGCCCTGGTGGTATCGAAAAGGGTATTACTGAGCACCGATTTCCCCTTTCCTCCCAAAATGCTGAAGAGGATCCGTTCCGCCGCCCTCCCCTGGTGGGTAGGGATCACCTGAGGCATCCCGGTAATCCTTTTGACCGAAGCCTCGAACCGGAAAAAGCTGCTGCTCCCGGCATAGGATTCGTCCCCCTGCATCATCGCAGCCCATTGGGCGCTGCTCATGGCGGAGGTGCCGCTGTCGGTAAGCAGGTCAATCAGGACATCTTCCGCCCGGATCAGGAACGGATTATAGCTGGCTTCACGGATAATCCGGGTACGTTCCCCGATGGTCGTGAACCGGATGGGTTCCACCGATTTGACCCGGAAAGGCTCAATAATTGTTTTCATGTTGCAGCCCTGAATAGGATTAAGTCAGGATGAGGAAAAAATGGCCAGGGAATAGGGAGAGGTTCAGGTGGGGCTTTTGATGATGTTCTTCCAGCCATTCATGGATACAAAACTAATCAAACGGTCCCGCTTTCCCCAAATGGAAAGCTGCGCAGGAAACCGATTCCCTTTTCAATATCCTTCCAGATCTCCCGATCCCTTTCCATGAAGGGAATTTCTTTGCGGAAGCCTTCATGGATCCGTTCCAGGTGGGCTGAGCTCTGCATTGGCCTCCTGAAATCCAAAGCCTGGGCTGCGGTCAGTAATTCGATGGAAAGGATCCGTTCCAGGTTAAGCAGCAGCTGGTGAAGCTTGGTGGCGGCATTGGCTCCCATGCTTACATGATCTTCCTGGCCGTTTGAGCTGGTGATGCTGTCTACCGAGGCAGGGGTGGAAAGCTGTTTGTTTTGGCTCACCAGGGAGGCGGCAGTATACTGGGCGATCATCAATCCGGAATGAAGGCCGGCCTGGTTTACCAGGAAGGGTGGAAGCTTCCGCTGCCCGGAAACCAGCAAATAGACCCTCCGCTCCGAAAGGTTGCCTAATTCCCCCATGGCAATGGCCAGGTAATCCATAGCGAGAGCGAGGGGCTGGCCGTGAAAATTTCCGCCACTTACAATAAGGTCCTCTTCAGGGAAGAGAATGGGATTATCCGTCACTGCATTGGCCTCGGTATCCAGAACCTCGCGATAGAATC
>JANWKA010000048.1 GCA_025451655.1 Chitinophagaceae bacterium
GGCGGACCTGCTGGAATATGATCACCGTACAAATGATCAGAATGGTGGAAACGCAAAACTGGATAATCACGAGCCCCTTGCGGATCAAGCCGGCGTTCGGGCTCAGGCGAACCCCTTTCAAAACCTTTACGGGACGAAAGGAGGACAGGTAGAAAGCCGGGTAGCTTCCGGCAGCCAGGCCGGATATCAACGCGATGGCAAACAGCCCCGCCAGGTGGGGCAGGTAATTGAGCCGGAGCCCGAGGGCCCTTCCGGTCAACTGGTTAAAAGCAGGCAACAGGAGCCAAACGATCAGGATGGCGATTCCCAGGGAAAGGAAGGACATGACCATGGCCTCCAGGATGAACTGCCAGATCAGCTTCCCCCGGCCGGAACCCAGGGTTTTGCGAATCCCCACCTCCCTGGCCCGGTATTCTGACCGGGCAGTTGCCAGGTTCATAAAATTGATGCAGGCAATGATCAGGATGATCCACCCGATCAGGGTGAACAGGCGGACATATTTGATCTGGCCCCCTGCAGATTTACCATTCTCAAAATGATCATAGAGGTGCCAGGAACTCATCGGGAAGAGAAAAATTTTGGCCTCCGCGGTGGCATCCTTGGTCTGGATGAATCCATAAATCCTGGGGTTGATCCGGGCAGGGTCCACCCGGTCCTTCAGCTCCACATAGGTCAGGATTCCGTTATTCCCCCATTGGTAAAGCCAGGGATTTTTTTTCATGTGATTCTCAAAGGGAATGAACCAATCCCCGCTCATGCTGCTGTTCACGGGAAGGTCCCGGATTACTCCGGAGACCATATAGGCATCGCCGTTATCCACCTGAAGTACTTTCCCCAAAGCGCTGGCTTTTCCGAAGAAGCGGGCGGCCATGCTTTGGGAGATGACGACAGAATGGATCCCTGAAAAGGCTCTGGAAGGACTTCCCTCTGCAAAGGGCCAGGCCAGCATGGGGAAAAAGGAGGAATCCACATAATTTCCCTTTTCAAATATGGCTTTGTGACCCAGGGTGAAAAGGGATTGTTGCTCCCAGGAAGACCGGACCGTTCTGAGAATTCCGGGAATTTGGGCCTGGAGTGCGGGACCCAAAATCCCGGGGGTGGCTCCGAAGGTAAAAGTATGTCCGCTATAGGTCTGGTTGTCCATTACCACATAGATCCGGTTCCGTTGAGCGAACTGGTGGTTGAAGGAAACTTCGGATTCCACCCAGAGCAGGATGAGGATAAAGCAAGCCACCCCGATGGCGAGCCCGACCAGGTTGACCAGACTGTAAGCCCCGTTTTTCCGGATATTTCTCCAGGTGACCCGAAAAAAATGTTTCATAATCAATCTGAAGTTTGAATAATTTTTAAACCCGGGAGCAAGGGTTATTGCGATCGGTCCTGGGTGGCCCCGGTGAACCCGGAAAGCCGGATTCCCGTGGAATCCCCGGCCAGGGACCTGCATTTGGTCGCAATCCGGGCTGGCTGGCACCAGCAATGGAGGATCCTGGCTGAAGAGGACCGCTGATCACCGGTGGCCCGCCATTTAGATTGACCCGGTCAAACCAAAATATTTTCCGTAACCGTCTGGCCGTCCAGCATCCGGATGATCCGGTGGCTGAACCGGGAGTCGTGTTCGCTATGGGTCACCATAACGATCGTGGTGCCCTGTTCATTGAGGTCGGTGAGCAATTGCATCACCTCGTTTCCGTTGGTGGAATCCAGATTTCCGGTGGGCTCATCCGCAAGGATCAGCTTGGGATGGTTGACCACTGCCCGCGCCACGGCGACACGTTGCTGCTGGCCGCCGGAGAGTTGCTGCGGGTAATGGTTGCGCCGGTGCATGATCTGCATTTTATCCAGGACTTGCTCGACCCTGGTTTTGCGTTCGCCGGATTTCACCCCGGTATAGATCAGGGGAAGCTCCACATTTTCGAAAACGGTAAGTTCATCGATCAGGTTGAAACTCTGGAACACGAACCCGATGTTATGCTTGCGCAGGTTGGCTCGCTTGCGCTCATTAAAATGGGCCACTTCGGTACCGTTGAAAAGGAAGCTTCCTTCATCGGGGTCATCCAGGAGCCCCAGGATATTGAGCAGGGTGGATTTACCGCAACCGGATGGGCCCATGACCGCCACGAATTCCCCTTCGGCAACTTCAATGGACAGCTTGTTCAGGGCTACCGTTTCCACTTCCTCGGTACGGTAGATTTTTTCGAGGTTGGTGATTTTGATCATATTTTGCATATCAGATCCTTTTAAAAATTATCGGTTAAAAACTGGTTTTATTCATTTCAGAACCAGGGTCTGGACGTTGCCGTAGGTATCATAGCTGGAGGTGATCACCTTGTCCCCTGGATTCAACCCGGAAAGCACCTCATAATAGTCCGGGTTCATGCTACCCAGCTGGATGTTCACCCGGTATGCTGTTTTGCCATCCCTGCTCAGTTTGAAGATCCAATTTCCCCCGGTCTGTTCGAAAAAGCCACCCCTGGGCAGCAGGATCGCCTGTTTGGGATCGCTCAGGGCCAGAAGGACCTGGAGGGTTTGTCCCCTGCGCAGGCCACCCGGGGTCTTTCCCACGAAGGCCATGTCCACCTTGAACCTCGCATCGGTCACCTGGGTATAAACCTTTTTGATTTTCAGGTTGTAAGTGGAATCGCCAAAGGTGAAGGTGCCTGTAAGACCATCAAAAATGCGATCGATATAATGTTCATCCGGCTCGACCTGAACCTTGAACCCGTTCACCATGTCGATCTGGCCCAGCCTTTCCCCTTTGTTCTTGTTTTCCCCCACCTCAGCGTCCAGGGAAGTCAGTTCTCCATCCGCCGGAGCCCGGACTATCAGTTCTCCCACTTCCTGGCGCATCAGGTCCAGGGATTTTTGGGACCCCTGGTAGGATTGTTTTGCCTGGGTCAACTGTTGTTCCTGGCTCAGGGAATCCTCGGCCAGCACCTGTTCCATCAGCTTCTTTTTATGTTGCTGGTATTCATACAGGTTTTTTGCGGACTGGTATTCCTGGTAGCCGATTGCCTTTTCTGAATAAAGATGCTGGTCCAGGTTATACACCCTGGTCGCCTCAACCAGGTTGTTTTCCGCATCGGCGAGGGCATTCTGGTTGGTGATCATATTCTGCTGGGCAGCATTTCGGGCGATTTCCATCTGGGTCAGGAGGTTGAAAACCGCAGTTTGCTGGTTGATCAGCTGGAGTTCCAGTTCCGTATTGGACAGGCGGATAATGGGATCCCCTTCTTTCATCATCGCTCCGTCCTCCACATATTTTTCCTCCACCCTCCCCCCCTCCTGGGCGTCCAGGTAAATAGTGGTCAGAGGAAGCACCACCCCGTTGACTACGATGGATTCCTGAAAACTCCCCCTGGTCACATCACTTACGGTAATGCGGTCCAGGTTGACATCCAGCTTGGATCCCCCGGAGGTATAATAAATGCTGGCTGCGATCAGCAACGCAATTCCCAGGATCCCTCCAATCGTCAGAAGACGCTTGGTGGACCATCTTTTCTTCGGTATGGCTCTATCCACAATTTCGATTTTCCCGGTAAAGGACGAATGATTTGGACAATGGTTACAGCAAATATATGCCAGAATATAACTTACTGATTAACAAATTATTATGATTATAGAAACGAGCCCAATTGTCCGTAACCGGACACCCTTTGTCCGGTTACGATACAGGGGTCCGGGCCGCAGGAAACGGCCCGGAACTTTCGACTGCCGGGCTTTGCGGGGGCTCCGGAGGGTCCCTGGGTTCTGATAATAATGGTATCATTGCAGCAGGTATTCCCCTACTTCTATGCAATTAAAACAGGCCAGCCTGCTTGTAATTGACGATGATCCGGATGTGCTCACCGCGGTCAAACTGCTGCTCAAAACGGAAACCCGGGAAGTTGTGACGGAGAAAAAACCGGAGCAGATCCGGAACCTGATTTCCTCCCGCCATTTTGACCTGATCCTGCTGGACATGAATTTCGACAGCTCGATCAACACTGGTAATGAAGGGTTATACTGGCTGAAAAGAATCCGGGAATGGGATGCCGATATCACCGTGGTGATGATTACCGCCTACGGGGATATCAACCTTGCTGTTCGTTCCGTCAAGGAGGGTGCAGCTGATTTCATCGTAAAGCCCTGGCATAACGAGCGGCTTCTGGAAACCGTAAGCGAATCCCTTCGCCGTAAATCCTCCGCCAAGAACCCTGGCCAGCCCCTTTCGCCACGGTTGTCCTCACCCCGGGAGTTGCTCGGCGAATCCGAGGCCATGAACGAGATCTTCTACCGGATCGAGAAGGTCGCCGTAACAGAAGCCAATATCCTGATCCTGGGAGAAAACGGGACTGGGAAAGACCTGATCGCCAAGGCGATTCACCAGCAATCCCTCCGGTCCGGTAAACCCTTCGTCAAGGTGGATATCGGGGCGCTGACTGAAAGCATTTTTGAAAGTGAGCTGTTCGGGCATAAGAAAGGAGCTTTCACCGATGCCGGGGTGGACCGGGAGGGAAGGTTCGAAACAGCAACGGGGGGAACCCTTTTTTTAGACGAAATTGGAAATATTTCCCTGCAGCAGCAGGCCAAACTGCTCAGCGCCCTTCAAAACCGCCAGATCAACCGCCTGGGCTCCAATGAAGCCATTCCCATCGATATCCGCCTGATCTGCGCCACCAATGTCCGCCTGGAAGAACTGAGCAATGAAAAACGGTTCCGCAAAGACCTGATATACCGGATCAATACCGTGGAGATCAATGTACCGCCCCTGCGCAAGCGGGGCGATGACATCCTTTTGCTCGCCCGGCATTTTGCAAGGCTTTATGGTGAAAAATACCTCAAACCAAACGTTTTCCTGGAGGAGTCCGCATTGGATAAGCTCATGCAATACCATTATCCGGGAAATGTCCGGGAACTTCAATACACCATGGAGCGGGCCATTATCATGGCCGAAAAACAGGGCCTGACCTCAGAGGACATTATCTTTTCACCAATCGAAACAGCCCGGAACCCCGATGATCCGCCGGTGGAAACCAAATTGAGCACCATTGAGCGCAATACCATCCTCAAGGTGATCGAAAAGAACCATGGCAACATCACCCAGGCGGCCCGGGAACTCGGCCTTACCAGG
Source organism: Chitinophagaceae bacterium (assembly GCA_025451655.1). GTDB lineage: Bacteria > Bacteroidota > Bacteroidia > Chitinophagales > Chitinophagaceae > JANWKA01. The sequence continues at coordinate 5,111 of JANWKA010000048.1, forward strand.
ACCGCCCTGTACCGGCGGCTGAGCAAATATGAAATCTAATCGCTTTGACTGGAGCATCCTGGTCAGGGTGGTTCTCCTGTTTATCACGCTGCTGGGCCTATCCCTGCTGTTGGTGGAAGGGCCCCGAATTTTCCTGCTCCTGATCATACCCGTAGTGATTCTTCAGCTGGTCAATTTCTACCAGTTCCATATCAAGGCCCAGCAGGAAGTGGAACAGTTTGTGGAATCCATTCATTACCGGGATTTCTCCCGTTATTTCAGCGTCAGAAGGGCTCCCCTCGAACTCAGGTCACTCCGCCAGGGCTTCAACGAGATCAACACCACCTTCAAGGTAATCAGCCGGGAAAAAGAAACCCAATACCAGTATCTCCAGAAAATCCTCGAGCTGGTGGATACCGGCATCATTTCCTATGAGACGGAGGATGGGGTGATTGCCTGGATGAATGACTCCTTTAAAAGAATGCTGGGGATCCCCTACCTGAAAAACATTCATTCCCTGAAAAAAAGGGACGAAAACCTTTATAACCAGGTCCTCTCCATGAAATCCGGTGAAGGAAGGATCGTTCCCGTCATCCGGGAAAAGGTTCCTTTCAAGGCATTCCTGACGTCTACCCTTTTCCAGACCGATGGAAAGGTTTACAAGCTCATCGCCTTCCAGAATGTGGACGAAGCCCTGGATGAAACCGAATCTCAGGCCTGGCAGAAACTGCTCAGTGTGATGACCCACGAGATTATGAACTCGGTTGCCCCGATTTCCTCCCTTGCGGAGACCCTTAAAAAAAGGCTCGTGGAAGGGACTGCAACCGGGGGTGCCAACCTGGACGACCTGGAACTGGGCATCACCACCATCCAGCGCAGGAGCGAGGGTCTGTTGAAGTTCGCGGAGACCTACCGGAACCTGAACAAGATCGCCCAGCCCAGGCTCAGCGCCGTGCTGGTCAGGGACCTGTTCGAGCACCTCCACCAGCTCATGCAGCCGACCCTGGAACAGAAACATATTGAAATGGAAATCGTGCTGAAGGATCCCTCCCAGATCCTCCAGATCGATACCAACCTGGTGGAACAGGTACTGATCAACCTGATCATTAACGCCATGGACGCCGTAAAGGACCGTACCGGGCCCCGGATCATCCTGTCTGCAGGTTATGGCCCTTCCAACAAACCCGTGATCGGGGTGGCCGATAACGGCGCCGGGATGTCCAGGGAAGTCCAGGAAAAGATTTTCATCCCCTTCTTCAGCACGAAAAAGACCGGAAGCGGAATTGGCCTCAGCCTTTGTAAACAGATCATGTTGCTCCACCGGGGCAATATCCAGGTTCAAACCATCGAGGGTGAAGGGTCCTCCTTCAAGCTCCAGTTTTGAACCTCCGATTTAACAATTTTTTGCCAATCTCCCTCACCTATTTCCATTAGCTTTAATTTGAATTTTTTTCTCATCCAGCGTTTATGATGAAATGCTACCCTTTTATCCTAACCCCCCTGGTTTTGCTCCTTCTGGCAGGCTGCGGAGTTCCCCACAGTTTTTACGGAAGCCCTGTATTCGGACAGACTGCTCCCTATACCGCCAAACCACTTCTGAGCGATTCAGTCCATTCCGCCTTTTATTCCAGTCTTGGTTTTTCTTCCGGTTCGGCCAATGTCAATGGCCAGGATCCTACCACCACAGGCCAGCTCAGGTTGTACCATGATAACCAGTACGGCCAGTTTCATTTTTTTTACGGGGCTGATCTTGATTTGGGCAATTACGGCATCGGGTATTACCAGGACACCGGTTCTGCAATCATCAGTTCCAACCGCTTTTTCGGCAACCTGGGAATTTCGGGGGGGACGGATTTCACGCTGCCCATTGGGAAAAGCGAATGGAGGATGATCGGTGTGGACCTGTCCCTGAACCGGGAATTCGGAAGCTATCTGGGGTTCCGCAAGAACCAGGCTGCAAGCAGCGACACTGCGGTATTTAAAAACTCCTTTTTGGGTACCCTAGACCTATCCTCGGAATGGGCTTTTCATACCCGCCATGGAGAAATCGGATTTAAATACCTTTTCGGCACCTACCTCGGCAACCAGGCTTTCCTGAAAAACTTCTTGCTGGAGGAGCCAACTGGCCTGTTTCATTCCTATTACAATTTTTATCAGTTCAGTTTCCATGTCACGTTCAAGCAATGGACAGGGTTTATCATAGGACAGGTTGGATCCTGGGAATCCAACTCCCAGTTAGGCCTGATTTACCGGTTCCGGTTGCGCAGCAGGTGATGCGGGGAGCAGTCAATAATCAAAAAGGTCCCCGGATTCCTTTACCGAATTGCATTCAAAATGCAACCTGGTTGGATACTTTGGGGTTGTTTTAAACCACAATTATGGAAAAAATCATCCGGACCGGCCTCATCGGTTTCGGGGTTTCCGGGCAGGTCTTCCATGCCCCCTTCCTGACCACCCTGGAGGGATACCGGCTGGATGCCATTGTCCAACGCCATGACCAGACTGCTTCCCGGGCTTACCCGGGAATTTCCGTCCGAAAATCCCCGGAAGAAGTCTGGAAAGATCCCCAAATCGACCTCGTGGTGATCACGGTCCCAACCTCGGGCCATTACTCCCTGGCCCTGAATGCGCTGCGGGCCAAAAAACATGTGGTCCTGGAAAAGCCGATTACGGTGACCTCCCGTGAGGCCCTGGACCTGATCCGGGTGGCCCGGGAAATGGGAGTGGTGCTCAGCCCCTATCACAACCGGCGATATACCGGTGATTTCAGGACGATCCGGACCATACTGAAAAAAGGCTCACTGGGCCGGATCGTGGAATTCGAAGCCCATTATGACCGGTTTCGCCCCGGGTTGCGTCCCGGTGCCTGGCGGGAGCAGGCCCTTCCCGGCAGCGGCATCCTCTATGATCTTGGCGCCCACCTGATCGACCAGGCCCTGGTCCTGTTCGGTGCTCCCGGCCAGATCAGCTCCAGCCTCAGGATCCAGCGCCCAGGGGCCGGCGCAACGGATTACTTTGATCTGCGTCTCGATTACCCGGATCTCCCCATCCGGCTGAAATCCGGAATGCTGGTCCTGGAACAGGGACCCCGGTATATGGTCCACGGAGACCATGGTTCATTTGTAAAATATGGCGAAGATCCTCAGGAAGCCTTGCTCCGCAGCGGAGTCTCGCCGGCTGGAAAGGATTGGGGAATGGAATCAAAAGAATTCTGGGGTATCCTCCATACGGTCCAGGGGGACCAGCAGCAGCGGGAAGCCTGTCCTACCCTTGCGGGAAACTTCGGGGATTATTACCGGGACCTTCATGAAACCATCACCGCGGGAAAACCGCTCCAGGTGCGTCCCGAGGACGGATACAATACCATCCGGGTGATCGAGCTGGCCATGGAGAGTCACCGGTTGGGAAAAACCCTGGATTGCACGGGGCTCCTGTAGGGTTCAGGCCGTCATCAGGCTGCAACCCCTCAGGGCGCTCCCATCCATTCTCCCGAGCACTTCAAAGCTGCCATCCGGATGAACGATCCCGGTATCCGCTGTGGCCACGAAGGCGCAGGAATCCTGGTTCGCCAAATCGATGAAATTCAGGGTGCCAGCCTGGCCGGGGGCAGCCTCCCGGAGAGGATCATCTTCCATAACCGCAATCGCTTTCATCCAGGGCGGACAGCGGAATCTCCCGTTTTCCCGGGCATAGGCCTGGGAAAGCAGTTCGGTCATTCCATATTCTGAATGGATCCTATGGACTCCAAAGGATTTCCCGAGGGTCGCGTGCAGCGCTTCCCGGACCATCTCCCTGCCCCTTCCCTTCATTCCCCCGGTTTCCATAACGAGGGTATGTTCGAGCTTCATGGGAAATGCCGCAGCGAAATCAAGTAAAGCAAAAGTCACACCCAGAAGCAGGGCCTTTCTACCGGTATTTTCCAGGTCCAGCAGCGTCCGGTGCAGCTTTTCATGATCCCGGAGATAAAATCCGGATTCGGGGTGACCGCTGCACCGGATCAGGTCTTTCACCATGAATACCAGGGAGGAGCTCGGGCGCTCCAGGTAACCGGGAAGCAGGCCCAGGATAACATAGTCCCGGACCGGGCCGTATATCCTTTCAAAACCCCTCCGGAAGCTTTCCCGGTACAAGCCAGGGTCCCGGACCAAATGCCGGCTTGCTGGACCTGTGGTCCGGCTGCTCTCAAAAACCAGGGCAGGTTCGAAATCCCCGGTGACCACCCGGTGGGTCTTGAAGAACTCGATCGGAAGAAAGGGGATTTGGCGGAGTTCGGTGACCCGGTCAGGATACCTTCCCAGGGCATCTGAAAAATCCCGGAAAACCCGGTTTCCCGCGTATTGGATTTTAAACAATTGGAACGCTAAATGGTCCAATCCGGCGTTATCCGTTTGGAAGATAGGGGCCGTTCCGGAAGGCACCCTTTCCTCAGGGTTTTGGGTCAAAACCATTAATATTGCGTTATGAAGAGTCTTTTGGCGGTGCTGGTTGCCGTTTTGTTGCTTTGGTCCTGTTCCAAGTCCGGCAATTTCCCAAACACCCCGCAAATTACATTAGAATCCGTCAGTCCCACCCTCCTCCACCTCGGTGATTCCATGACCATCTTTCTGGGATTCACCGACGGCAGCGCGGATGTGCTGGACTCTGTGTTTTTCAGGGAAAACAGCTCCACCCGGTACCTGGGTTTCCTTTCCAAACCAATCCCTACCTTCCCAAATAAAACCAATGAACAGGGGGATATGATCATCACCCTGAATTATATCTCCGATATCGGGCAGCCCAATAATCCGAACGGCGACCCGGACACTTCCGCCTTCAGCATTTTTATTAAAACCGCCGGAGGAGTTTCCAGCGATACGATCCAGACCCCTCCCATCATCATTTACCCCGATTAATTCAGGGTTTCCCCCTTCGGCAATACTCCGGTTTGATTACATTTGGCCCCATGGATCCGGTGGAAAAATTGCGTCTGCTTACCGAAAAAGCCCTGAAGGGAGGAGGAGATGCACGGATTGAATCCCAGCATCAGAAAGGAAAACTCACCGCAAGGGAAAGACTTTCCCTGCTCCTGGACCCGGATTCCTTCCAGGAATTCGGGATGCTGGTCACGCACCGCTCCACCGATTTCGGTATGGATCAGGAAAGCTTTCCGGGGGATGGAGTGGTGACCGGTTATGGCACCATTGCCGGGAGGTCTGTATATGTATATTCCCAGGACTTCACCGTTTTCGGGGGCAGCCTTTCGGAGACCCATGCCCAGAAAATCTGCCGGATCATGGACCTGGCCCTGGAGAACGGAGCCCCCCTGATCGGCCTGAACGACAGTGGAGGGGCGCGGATCCAGGAGGGAGTGGTCAGCCTCGGTGGATACGCAGATATTTTCTATAGAAACGTTCGGGCTTCCGGGGTGATCCCGCAACTTTCAGCCATCCTGGGCCCTTGCGCCGGAGGCGCAGTGTACTCCCCGGCCATGACGGATTTCATTCTCATGGTGGAACAAAGCTCCTATATGTTCGTAACCGGTCCGGGCGTAGTGCGGACCGTAACCCATGAACAGGTTTCAGCAGAAGAACTCGGGGGTGCCCGGACCCATGCCACCAAAAGCGGCGTCACCCATTTTTGCTGCAAAGGGGAGCCCGAATGCCTGGAGACGCTCCGGTCCCTGCTCGGATACCTTCCCCAAAACTGCGATGAGGATCCTCCCTCCCTCCCCTACGAGGCCTCGGACGAGCTCAGGCCCAAATTGAACCAGATGATCCCGGCGGGGGCCAACCAGCCCTATGACATGAAGGAGGTGATCGCCGAGGTGGCCGATGAAGGTTCTTTTCTGGAAGTGCACCGGGATTTCGCGGAAAACATGATCACCGGTTTTGCCCGGGTGGGCGGCAGAAGCATCGGCATTGTGGCCAACCAGCCATCGGTGCTGGCCGGGGTACTGGACATTCATGGTTCGCAGAAGGGAGCGCGGTTCACCCGGTTCTGCGACGCGTTCAACATTCCCCTGCTGGTGCTGGTGGATGTGCCCGGATTCCTTCCCGGCACCGACCAGGAATGGAACGGCATCATCACCAATGGGGCCAAGCTCCTCTATGCCCTGAGCGAAGCCACAGTTCCCCGGATCACGGTGATCACCCGCAAGGCATACGGTGGGGCTTACGACGTGATGAACAGCAAGCATATCGGAGCCGACCTGAATTTTGCCTTCCCGGGGTCCGAGATCGCGGTCATGGGCCCCAAGGGGGCAGCCGAGATCATCTTTCGCAGGGAAATTGAATCTGCCGAAGATCCTGCCAAAAAGCTGGAAGAGAAGGTAGCCGAATACACTGAAAAATTCGCCAATCCCTTCAAGGCGGCCTCCCATGGATACATCGACGAGGTCATCCTGCCGGATCAAACCCGGATCCGGGTGATGCGGGGCCTGAAGATGCTGCGCAACAAGGTAGTCAGGCTGCCCCGGAAAAAACATGGAAACATTCCCCTCTAACCAGTAGCGATCTGATGGCCCTGACCCCCAACTCAAGGCGCAATATCCACGGACCAGGAATCCTTGGGGTCCTGCGGAAGACCGCAAGGATTTTCTTCTACGGTTCGGTTTTCATCTCCCTTTGCGCGGTTGGCCTATGCATGGAGACCAGCATGCTCCTGGGCACCCCGGGCAACTCCTTCGCCTTCTACCTGGTGGTCTTCTGCGCCACCCTCGGCCAATATAATATCCATTATTTCATCAAGCGCAAGGCCAATCCGGATTCCGGAAGGTTCCTCTGGTCCGTCACTCACCGCAGGATACACCTGGCGCTGAACGGGATCGGGGCGCTGGGCCTGATCCTGGGCCTGACCCGCCTGCAATTATCTCATTTCCTTGTCCTGGGGATCGGGGCCGCCATCACCCTGTTGTATTCCTTTCCCCTGCTCCCGTTTCCGGGCAAAAGGAGGCTGAAGGATTTCGGGCTGCTGAAAATCGCGGTATTGTCCTATGTCTGGACTCTGATCACCGTTTGGTTCCCCGCGGTCGCCCTCCCCAGGATCACCCCTTCCTTCATGCTGGTCTTTGCCGACCGGTTCCTGTTCATGTTCGCCCTCTGCCTGGCCTTCGACATCCGGGACAAACCCACCGATGCACGGGAGGGGATCCATACCCTGCCGGTCATGCTGGGGGTCAAGGCATGCTACCAGATCATTCGGCTGGCGCTGGTCCTCTTTGTGGCTGTGGCCATCCTGCAGTTCACGGTCACCGGCCGGTTTCTGGAGCTGAACGCCATGATCCTTTCCGCCCTGACGACTTATTTCATGGTGGAATACTCCCGTACCCGGACCTCAGACCTGGTCTACCTGGCCGGAATCGACGGGATGATGATGCTGCAGGCCCTACTTGTGGGCCTTGCGGGAATCCATTGAATGCCTCAGGGAAACTTGAGCTATTTTTGCCGGAATCCATTCACCAACCATGGCAAAGGAAAAAGGACCCAAAGGCGTGATGAACCAGGCTTCCCTGGAATTCATGAAGACCTACCTGAACAATGCTTCCCCCACCGGCTTCGAATCCAGGGGCCAGCGGATCTGGCTGGATTATCTCAGGCCCTTTATCGATGTCCACGAGGTGGATTATTACGGAACGGTGACCGGGATCATCAACCCGGGTGCCCCTTTCCGGGTGGTCCTGGAGGCCCATGCCGACGAGATCTCCTGGTTCGTGAACTATATTTCCCCGGAGGGCCTGCTGTATGTGATCCGCAACGGCGGATCCGACCAGCAGATCGCCCCATCCAAAAGGGTCCTGATCCATACTGAAAAAGGCGTCGTGAAAGCGGTATTCGGATGGCCCGCCATCCACACCCGGATGCGGAGCAATGACGGAAAGGAACCCCAGCCCAAGGTGGAGAATATTTTCCTGGATTGCGGTGCCCGGTCCAAAAAGGAAGTGGACGGTCTGGGAATCCATGTGGGATGCGTGGTCACTTTTGAGGAAGGGTTTGAGGAACTGCCCTATAACCACTTTGTATGCCGGGCCCTGGACAACCGGATCGGCGGGGTGATGATTGCAGAGGTGGCCCGCCTGCTGCATGAGCGGAAGGATAAGCTTCCCTTCGGCCTTTACCTTGTCAATTCGGTCCAGGAGGAGGTCGGCCTCCGGGGCGCGGAGATGATCGCCCGCAGGATCAGGCCGCATGTCGCCCTGATCACCGATGTCACCCATGATTCCACCACCCCGATGATCAATAAGAATATCGAGGGGGAGACCCGGTGCGGGAAAGGGCCTTCCATCACTTATGGCCCTGCGGTCCATAACATCCTGAGGGACCTGATCATCCGGGTGGCCAGGAAACAAAAGATCCCTTACCAGCTGGCTGCCGTGAGCCGCAGTACGGGCACCGACACGGACGCCTTCGCTTATGCGGGGGATGGCACCCCTTCCGCCCTGGTATCCCTTCCCCTGAGGTACATGCATACGACCGTGGAGATGATCCAAAGGGATGACGTGGAGGCCACCATCCAGCTGCTCTACCACACCCTGAAGGCCCTCTCGCCCAAAACAAACTTTAAATACCTTTGAATTTGAACCTGAACCGATGACCGAACCCCTGATCCGTCACGACTGGACCCTGGAGGAAATTGCTGAAATTTACCATAGCCCGGTCCTGGACCTGGTATTCCGGGCTGCTTCCCTGCACCGCAGTTTCCAGGATACCGCCGAGGTCCAGGTTTGCACCCTGCTTTCCATCAAGACAGGCGGATGCCCTGAAGACTGTGCCTACTGCCCCCAGGCTGCCCGGTATCATACCGGCGTAAAGGCTGAAGCCCTGCTTTCCAAAGAGACTGTCCTGGAGCATGCCCGAAGGGCCAGGGATGCGGGATCCACCCGCTTCTGCATGGGGGCGGCCTGGAGGGAAGTCCGGGACAACCGGGATTTCGACCGGGTGCTGGAAATGGTTCGGGAAGTGAACGGTCTGGGCCTGGAGGTCTGCTGCACCATGGGCATGCTGACCGAGCACCAGGCCCGCAGGCTGCAGGAAGCCGGCCTGCACGCCTATAATCACAACCTGGATACTTCCGATACCTTTTACGGGGAGATCATCCATACCCGGACCTATGAAGACCGGCTCAGGACCCTGGATCATGTCCGCAAGGCCGGGGTCACGGTATGTTGCGGGGGAATCATCGGCCTGGGAGAAAGCCCCCGGGACCGGATGGCCATGCTGCAAACCCTGGCCAATCTTTCCCAACACCCGGAATCCGTACCCGTCAATGCCTTGGTTTCCGTGGAAGGGACTCCACTGGAGCACCGCCCCAGGGTGGATATCTGGGATATGGTCCGCATGATCGCCTGTGCCCGGATCCTGATGCCCCGCACCATGGTGCGCCTGAGCGCCGGCAGGATGGATTTCAGCATCGCGGAACAGGCCCTCTGCTTCCTGGCAGGAGCCAATTCCATATTCACCGGGGAAAAACTCCTCACCACCCCCAACCCGGGATTTGAGGAAGACCAGGAGATGTTCAGGATCCTGGGACTGAAGCCCAGGGCGGCTTTCAAAAAGGAAAAGGAGGAGACGGCTGCCTGAAATTCTTATTCCGCTGCCGCATCCCTGCACCAGGCCATGCACCATCCCCCACCGCAGGCGTAATGCACGATTAAATCCGTCTCCATTCCCGGCATCCGAAAACCGGCCCGGATCCATGGAGATTTCCCCGCTTCAAAAGGATACAGGCGGATATGGCTTTTGAAATCCACCCCCCCTTCCCCATGCCATTTGAAAATCGCCTCCTTCGCACACCAGCAAATCGTCTGGTGGAGCACCGGGTCGGTCCGAGAAATGAAAATCAGTTCTTCCGGAGCCAGGAATTTTCCGGCCACCCGGCTCACTTTCGGAGCCAGGAATTCGATATCAATCCCAACTTTCCCTTTTCTTGATGCGATAGCAGCTGCATGGTCTCCGGTATGGGAAAAGGAAATAAAATAGGGTGCTCCTTTCAATGAAGGATTGCCCGCTGAACCGGAGTATACGCGGTCCGGGTCGATATCTTCGAAAAGCTCGGGGAGCAGGTACCGGACAGCCAGACCCTGGAGCCTCTTTTGCGGGTGGGTTGCGTTGATCGGGAAATGAACACGGGACCTGAAAAAGGATTCCGGTTCCCGGATGAGCCAGATGCCGGCCCTGGTATCCGGGTCAATGGGTATGATCCGCTCTAAAGGCATAAATGGCAATATATACTTTTTGGAACAGGTTCACCTCCGCCCAGTGGGGACCCGGGTCTGCTGCCTGTTCCATTCCTCATCCGGTGATCCGGACCCTGGATGGGGCCCCCTTGCCCGCAGGATATTCCCGGGCCCTCCGGGCCAATCCATCGCCGGGGGTTTCATGGATCAGTTCCTGCTGCCAGGCAAAATTGATGGATTATGGATCAGATTTTTCCATATTTTTCACCCTGCCCGGAAACTGAAACGGTAACCTGGTCCCATTGGGAATATTTCCATGATGATATAAATAAATTCATTCCGGTTATGATTTTGTCTGACACCAGAATCCTCGAAGAGATGCAGAAAGGCACGATCGTGATACAGCCCTTCAACCTGGAATTCCTGGGAAGCAATTCCTATGACGTCCACCTCGGCAAATGGCTTGCTGTTTATGAAGACAAGGAGCTGGACGCCAAAAAACACAATACCATCCGGGAGATCCTCATCCCGGAAGCAGGGATGGTCCTTCAGCCGGATATGCTTTATCTGGGCGTTACTGAAGAATATACCGAGACCCACAGTCATGTTCCCTTCCTGGAAGGAAAGTCCTCCACAGGAAGGCTGGGCATCGACATCCATGCCACAGCCGGAAAAGGGGATGTCGGATTCTGCAATACCTGGACCCTGGAAATATCAGTCGTCCATCCCGTCCGGATTTATGCGGGCATGCCCATCGGCCAGCTGATCTATTTTCCCGTTGAAGGGGCTGTTGGCAAATCCTACAGTTCCAAACCCAGCGCGAAATACAATGTCCGGACCGACCGTCCCGTGGAAAGCATGATGTGGAAAAACAAATTCTAGGGGAATCCACCCTTCATTTTATTGCATATTAAGTCCATTGGTTAAATAGGATTTCCTGTTTTTGGTTACCTTTACCGGGTCATGACCAGCCTTTTATCCATCCTGAACCGGCCCTGGCCCTGGTATGTTGCCGGCCCCCTGATCGGTCTGGCTGTCCCCGGCCTGCTGATCGCAGGGAACAAGCGCCTGGGCGTCTCCTCCGCACTCCGGGATATTTGCGCGGCCTGTGTTCCCATGCAGGTTAGCCTACTCCATTATGACTGGAAGAAAAACGTCTGGAACATCCTTTTCGTCGCCGGCATCCTGGTGGGGGGATTCCTGGCCGGGTGGGTTTTTCCCAATCCTGGCCCCGTCGCGATTTCAGGCCATACGGTCGCAGACCTGCACCGGCTTGGAGTGCCCCTTCAAAAAGGCATGCTTCCCGTCTCCCTGTTCAGCTGGAAAGGATTGTTGTCCCTGAAGGGACTGATTCTGATGATCGGGGGAGGTTTCCTGGTCGGATTCGGGACCCGTTATGCCGGGGGATGCACATCAGGTCATGGGATCATGGGGCTTTCCAGCCTCCAGTGGCCTTCCCTCGTAGCCGTATCCACTTTTTTCGCGGGGGGAATTTTTTGCACCTTCCTGATTTTGCCCTGGATCCTGAAGCTTTGAATTCACTCCGATGAAACAGATCAAATTTCTGATTGCCGGCATCCTGTTCGGCATCGTGCTGACCAGAAGCGAAGCCATTTCCTGGTACCGCATCCAGGAAATGTTCCGGTTCCAGGGGTTCCAGATGTATGGAATTTTCTTTACTGCCATTCCCACCGGCATCCTTTCCCTCTGGCTGATCCGGAAATTCCGGATCAGAACCCTCCAGGGAGAGCAGGTCCGGGTGGATCCCATCCGGTTCAACTGGGGCATTCCCCTGGGGGGCTTTATTTTCGGGCTTGGCTGGGCCCTTACCGGTGCCTGCCCTGGCCCGCTTTTCGCGCAAATCGGAACCGGGTTCACCGTGGTGGTCGTGACCCTGCTCAGCGCCCTGGCAGGAACCTGGGTCTGCAGCGCCCTTCACTCCAGGCTTCCCCGCTGATCAGGCACCCGGTTGCTGCATTTCCATCAGTTTTTCAAGAACGTAATAAACGGCCGGGCAAACCACCGCATTCTGCCGGGTGACCTGGGGCCGGTTCAAAAGGACATCCTGGTCGGTATAGGGGTAATTTTTGCAATCTCCAGGCCGGGCCTCGTAGATGGTGCAGGATAGGTCTTTCCCCAGGAAAGGACAGGGGACGGCCTGCACCACATAATCCCCTTCCTCGTCCAGTTTCAGATAGTTCAGGATCAATTCGGATTCGCGGATGCCCAGAGACCTGGCGATTCTTCTGATATCCGGCGTCTTGAACCGGGGACTGATGGTCTTGCAGCAATTGGCGCATTGCCTGCAACTGATACCGCTGAAGGCTTCCTGATGCAGGCCGGGAAGCAATCCCAGGGCCTTTCGCCGTTTTTTCCCCTTCAATCTTTCCAGGAACCGGAGATAGGCCGGACCACGCCTGGCTGCGATGCGACTCCATTGGTCCGGGAGGTGATCCATATCCAAAGTTAGCCCCATCCGGTCAGGATCCATATGGGCCCATTTCCCTAAATTTGCGCTTTCCCAAACGCCATCACTTTACATTTCTTTTTCATGGATCTTTTCGGGCAGCAAAATGAAGAGTTCATCCAGCGGCAAATCGGCCCTGATGAGGCTTCCACCCAGGACATGCTCCGGGCCATAGGGTCCGGTAATCTGGAGGAACTGATCGGAAAAATCATTCCGGAATCCATCCGGATGCAGGATCCCCTGGACCTTCCAGCTCCCGTCAGTGAAGCCGTTTACCTCCAGCAATCCCGGCATCTGGCTTCCCGTAACAAAATATTCCGCAATTATATCGGGCAGGGGTATTACCCCTGCTTCACTCCTTCGGTCATCCTGCGCAACGTTTTTGAAAATCCGGGGTGGTATACCCAGTACACGCCCTACCAGGCCGAGATTGCCCAGGGCCGGCTGGAATGCCTGCTGACCTTCCAGACCCTGGTCAGCGATCTCACCGGGCTGCCAGTAGCGAATGCCAGCCTTCTGGATGAAGCCACCGCGGCCGCCGAAGCCATGCATCTTTGCGCGGGCCTGCATTCAGGGGAAATCACCCGGTTTTTCGTGGACGACCGGGTTTTCCCCCAAACCCGGGATGTCCTCACCACCCGGGCCGGGGCCGCGGGCATTGAACTGGTTTTCGGACCCTGCGCTTCATTCCGGCCCGATGATACCTATTGCGGTGCCCTGCTCCAGTACCCGGACAGCCAGGGAGGCATCCGGGATTACCGGTCCTTCATCCAGGAAGCACACCAGGCCAGAATGATGGTGGCCATGGCCACCGATCTGCTTGCCCTGACCCTTCTCGTGCCTCCCGGTGAATTGGGCGCCGATATTGCGGTGGGTTCCGCCCAGCGGTTCGGAGTGCCCGTGGGATACGGGGGACCTCATGCAGCATTCTTCGCCACGAAAGAGGAATTCAAACGCCATATACCCGGAAGGATCATCGGAGTCTCGGTGGACCGGATGGGCAACAGGGCCCTGCGCATGGCCCTTCAGACCCGGGAGCAGCATATCCGCAGGGAAAAAGCCACATCCAATATCTGCACGGCCCAGGCCCTGCTGGCCAATATGGCTGCCCTCTATGCTGTTTATCATGGTCCCGAAGGTCTTACCCGGATCGCCACCCGGGTGACCACGCTTTGCCGGGGCCTGGCCGGGATCCTGAAGCAGCATGGTTTTAACCTTTTGGACGAAACCTATTTCGATACGATCCGGGTGAAGGTGGATCATGCAGGCCGGTTCCGGACCCTGGCTGAGAACGAACAGCTTAATTTTCATTATCCGGAAGAAGGGGTAGTGGGCGTTTCCCTGGATGAAACCACCACGCGGGAAGACATTGGCCGGATCATTTCCGTGTTCCTGGGGTCGCCGGAATTCCTGGTGAAGGCCGATTCCTTCACCTCCGGAAACCTGGAACAGATTCCCGGGGCCCTGAGGAGGACCAGTCCCTTCCTGACCCATTCGGTTTTCAACAGCTATCATTCCGAGACCCGGATGATGCGTTATCTGCGGATGCTGGAAGGAAAGGACCTTGCACTGAACGCCTCGATGATCCCGCTGGGATCCTGCACCATGAAACTGAATGCGGCCACCGAACTCATGCCCCTGAGCTGGCCGCGGTGGTCCTCCATCCATCCCTATGCCCCTTCCTACCAGGCGGAGGGGTATTTACAAATGACCGGGGAGTTGAAGGAAATGCTCTGCGCCATCACCGGGCTGAAAGGCTGTTCGCTGCAGCCCAATTCCGGGGCCCAGGGGGAATACGCCGGGCTGCTGGTCATCCGTGCCTACCTCCGCGACCAGGGACAAGCCAACCGTAACAAGGTGCTGATCCCCGTTTCTGCCCACGGCACCAATCCGGCCAGCGCGGTCATGGCCGGCATGCAGGTGGTGGTGGTGCAATGCGATGCAGGAGGCAATATTGACCTGGAAGATCTCAGGGCGAAGGCCCAAAGCCATAGCTCCGACCTGGCAGCGCTGATGGTGACTTACCCCTCCACCTCCGGGGTTTTTGAACCGGGCATCCGGGAAATCTGTCAGATCATTCACGAGAAAGGGGGGCAGGTTTATATGGATGGAGCGAACCTGAACGCCCAGGTAGGCCTGACTTCCCCGGCGCTTGCAGGCGCCGATGTTTGTCATCTCAACCTGCATAAAACCTTCGCCATTCCCCACGGAGGCGGAGGTCCGGGAATGGGCCCGATCTGTGTCGCCGGCCACCTGATCCCCTTCCTTCCCGGGCATCCCCTGGAGCATCAGCCGGATTCCAGGGCCATCCACGCAGTATCCGCCGCACCGTTCGGCAGCGCAAGCATTCTTTTGATTTCCTATGGCTACATCCGGATGCTGGGACCCGGCGGGCTGAAAAAAGCAAGCCAGGTCGCGATCCTGAATGCCAATTATATGAAATCGGTCCTGTCCCGTCATTTTGAAATCCTTTACGGAGGCCCCGGAGGATTCTGCGCCCATGAATTCATCCTGGATCTCAGGCCCTTCAGGGGGATCGGAATCGAAGCGGAGGATGTGGCCAAGAGGCTGATGGATTACGGATTTCACGCACCCACGCTGTCCTTCCCGGTGGCAGGGACCCTGATGATCGAGCCCACGGAAAGTGAGGATCAGGCGGAACTGGACCGTTTCTGCCAGGCGCTGATCGCCATCCGGAAAGAAATAGCCGATATCGGTTCAGGCAAAAGTTCAGGCCAGGACAATCCCCTCAAAAATGCCCCGCATACCCAGACCGAGGTGACTGCCGACGCGTGGTCCCATCCCTACAGCAGGCAACAGGCGGCATTTCCCCTGGAATACCTGAAGCAACAGAAATTCTGGCCCGCCGTGGCCAGGGTGAACAATTCCCAGGGGGACCGGAACCTGATCTGTACCTGCGGGCCGGTCTCTTCCTACGAAAGCTGATGGATCCCGCCGGTCAGAGGAGCATCTTTTCCACTTCTTTCCAGCTGTTGGCCCTTTCGAAACCGGTCTCTGAAAAATTATGATTCTGGGTGAAAAGGATTTTTCTCCCCTTGAAATACTGGAAATTCCGGCTCCGGTCGTCAATCATGATATCGGTCTGGATCAGGTGCTTGTTGCCGCAGAGACAGACCTGTCTCCAGGTCAGGAATGGAAAATATTCCAGGGTCCAGTCCAGCTTGTCCTTCAGGGAATTGGGAAATTCCATCGCGGAGGAGCAGATATAAATTTCATACCGGGAATTGAGTTTTTCCAGGACCTCCGGGGCATCCGGAATGACCGGGATATCCCTGCAGAAGCCCGGGGTATCGAGGTATTTCAGGAAAATTCCCCTTCTTTCGGGAGGAACCAGGCTGCTGATCTCCTTCCCCCGGAGCGCATCGTGGTCGAAATCCACCCCGAAATCCCTCCTGTACCAGGAGATGAACTTGGCCAGGGTGTCCGCAATGGTTTCATCCATGTCAATGGCAATCGACTGCATAGGCTAAAAATTTTAAGGCTTGTTTGAAAACCGGTACCATGCCGCGCCCAGGCCAATTCCGGACAGGATCAGCCCGGTCCAGCACACCCCCTTCCATCCCAATCCGTCCCAGGCCACGCTTCCCAGTGTGGATCCCAGGGTGCCCCCGATGAAAAAGGAAGTCATATAAATGGTGTTGATCCGGGTCCGGGCTTCGGGCAAAAGCGCATAGTTGCGGGCCATATTGGGAATATGGGCTGCCTGAAGGCCCAGGTCCAGCAGGATCACCCCGGCAATCACCCAGGCGACCCCGGATTGTCCGGCCCAAAGTAAAGCATATCCCAGGATGATCACCAGGGAACCCCAGCGAATGGTCCGCAGTGGATTTCCCCGGTCGATGATTTTCCCGATCAGGGGAGCGCTCAGGGCTCCCCCGGCTCCCACTAACCCGAAAAGGCCGATTACGGAGAGGGAATACCGAAAAGGGGGCGCTTCGAGGAAAAAGGCCATGGTGGACCAGAATGCGGAAATCGCGCCGAACAGGGCTGCCCCGATCACGGCACTCTGGCGGACCACCGGCTGCTCTTTTGCCAGCATGCCCATAGACCGCATCAAGGCCCCATAGGTTCCCCGGAAGGCAGGGGATTCTCCGGGGAGGACCCTGGAGAACAATAATCCCATCCCGGCCATCAACCCGGCCCCCAGATAATAAACCGAGCGCCAGCCAAAATACTGGGCCATCAGTCCGCTCAGGGTCCGGGATGCCAGGATGCCCACCAGAAGGCCTCCCATGATGATCCCGATGACCCTTCCCCGTTCCTCATCCGGGGCAAGATGGGCAGCAAAGGGAAGGAAAACCTGGCAGGCCGTGGTCGCCATACCGATCACCAGGCTCAGGGAGGCGAATTCCCAAAGCTGCCGGGACAGCGCAGCCCCAAGCAGGGAGGCGCATGCGGCTCCATGCATCCAGAGAATCATTTTCCTCCTGGGGATCTTATCACCGAGCGGAACGATAAAGAAAAGGCCAAGGCCATAACCGCATTGGGTAAGGATATTGATGAGGGAAGCCTGTTCCTCGCTTACCCGGAACTGGCGGGCGAAAGCCCCCAACAAGGGCTGGCAAAAATAGATATTGGCTACCATGACCCCGCATCCGATGGCCATGAAATATTTCAGGGAAGGGGCTGGTTCAGTCCGGTGAGGGATCGGGTAGGGAGAAGCCATGGGTGGCCTGGGCTACAATCACTTTTGGATGCTGAGCAGCTGAACATCGAATATCAGGACGGAGTTTGCCGGAATCTGACCCATGGCACGGTCCCCGTAACCGAGACCGGGGGGAATGAAAAGGCGCCATTTGGATCCGGTAGGCATCAGTTCCAGCGCTTCGGTCCATCCCGCGATCACCTGGCTCAGGCTGAAGGTGATGGGCTGGCCGCGCTGGATGGAGCTGTCGAAAATCTTTCCATCGATGAGCCGGCCTTCATAATGCACCGTTACCTTGTCCCGGGCAGCGGGCCTGGATCCGGTCCCCTCCTGAAGGATCAGGTACTGGAGCCCGTCCGGAAGGGTGACTACTCCGGGTTTGGATTTGTTCTCATCGAGAAATTTCTGGCCTTCGGCAATGGCCTGTTCCGCCCGTTCTTTCATCATAGCCTGGTTTTGTTCAGATAGGATCATTTTAACCGTGTTGTCATCCAGCCGCGCACTATCCCCTGAAAGCACCTGCTTCATCCCCAGGTCGAATTGTTTCGTGTTGATATCGGTCAATCCCTGGGATTTCAGCCATTCCGAATAATTCACCGCCAGGGCATAGCTTAAGGAATCCCGGAAATCTTTAAGGGCATCCTGGTCCGGAAGCTTACGGCGGTAAGTCACTTTTTTCTGGGCGAAGCCCCGGCAGGTCCAAAAACAGGAAACCAGGGTTAACAGAAACAGGAACTGCATCATGGCCTTCATAGAGATCCGTTCTCAGGAGGCCAAAGTTAAATAACAATGGGCATTTTAACGGGATATGATTTGAAGATCCGGATGGATCCCGGGCGCCCGCAACAATAAAAAAACCGGCCCCTTTTTTAAAAAAAGGGCCGGTTGGTTGATTTTTCTTTTGGCAGTCCGGAATCAATAATCCATTCCCATTCCGCCGCCTCCGGGAGGCATTGCGGGCGCCGCGGATTTAGGCTCAGGCTTGTCGGCAACCACACATTCGGTGGTCAGCAACATGCCGGCAATGGAAGCCGCATTTTCCAGGGCAATCCGGGTTACCTTGGTCGGATCGATGACGCCTGCGGAAAAGAGCTTCTCATATTGTTCGGTCCGGGCATTGAACCCGAAGTCGCCTTTGCCTTCCTTCACCTTCTGAACCACGATGCTGCCTTCGATCCCGCTGTTCACCACAATCTGGCGTAGCGGTTCTTCGATGGCGCGTTTTACAATCGCGATTCCGGTGTTTTCATCCTCGTTCAGCCCTTTGAGCTTTTCCAGGGGTTCGATGCAACGGATGTAAGCTACTCCTCCGCCGGTAACGATCCCTTCTTCCACCGCAGCCCGGGTGGCATGGAGGGCATCATCTACCCGGTCCTTTTTTTCCTTCATTTCCATTTCGGTGGCCGCACCGACATACAAAACGGCTACTCCGCCGCTGAGCTTGGCCAGCCTTTCCTGGAGTTTCTCCTTATCGTAATCGGAAGTAGTGACCTCGATCTGCGCCTTGATCTGGTTGATCCGGGCGGTGATATCGGCCTTTTTTCCCTTTCCTCCGACAATGGTGGTGTTATCCTTGTCGATGGATACGGATTCAGCGCGGCCCAGATAGGTCAGATCCGCGTTTTCCAGTTTGTATCCGAGTTCCTCCGAGATCACGATCCCGGCGGTGAGCACGGCGATATCCTGAAGCATTTCCTTGCGGCGGTCGCCGAAGCCAGGGGCCTTTACGGCAGCAACCTTCAAAGTGCCTCTCAGTTTGTTGACCACCAGGGTGGCGAGTGCTTCCCCTTCCAGGTCCTCGGAAATGATCAGGAGCGGAGCGCCCTGCTGAGCCACTTTTTCCAGGATATGCAGGATATCCTTCATCGTGCTGATCTTTTTGTCATAGATCAGGATGTAGGGATTTTCCAGGACAGCCTCCATCTTTTCGCTGTTGGTCACGAAATAAGGAGAGAGATAACCGCGATCAAACTGCATTCCTTCCACCACTTCAACCGTGGTGTCGGTCCCCTTGGCTTCTTCAACGGTGATCACCCCATCCTTGGTCACGCGCTGCATCGCTTCGGCGATCAGCTTTCCGATCTCAGCGTCGTTATTGGCCGAAATGGCGGCAATCTGTTCGATCTTCTTGGTGTCATTGCCCACCTTCTCTGATTGCTTATGGAGGTGCTCAACCACCACCTTGACCGCTTTTTCAATACCCCTTTTCAGGTCCATCGGGTTGGCGCCTGCAGCAACATTCTTGAGTCCCTCGCTGATGATGGACTGTGCAAGCACCGTGGCGGTGGTCGTCCCGTCCCCGGCGATGTCCGCGGTCTTGGAAGCCACTTCCTTGACCATCTGGGCGCCCATGTTTTCGATCGCGTCTTCCAGCTCAATTTCCTTGGCCACGGTCACACCGTCCTTGGTGATCGTTGGCGCGCCGTATTTCTTTTCAAGAACGACATTGCGGCCTTTTGGGCCCAGGGTCACCTTCACGGCATTGGCCAGGATATCCACGCCACGTTTCATTTTGTTGCGTGCATCGACCTCAAAAAATAATTGTTTTGCCATAATTGGTTCAGATTTTTAGTTTAAAGGATTGCCGGAACAAGATCACCGGCTCATAAAAGGTTAGCGATTTCGATTACATCACGGCGAGAATGTCCGATTCCCTCATGATCAGGTAATCTTCCCCTTCGTAGGAAATCTCGGTACCGGAGTATTTTCCGTAAAGGACGCTGTCTCCTACCTTCACGGTTACGGGTTCGTCCTTTTTGCCAGGGCCTGCAGCAACCACGGTTCCCCTTTGCGGTTTTTCTTTGGCCGTGTCGGGTATGATGATCCCGCCTTTGGTTTTTTCTTCCCCTTCGGCAGGTTTAACGATGACCCTGTCAGACAAGGGTTTAATGCTTAATTTTTTACTCATAGCTCTAAGATTTTTTTGAGAAAGATTTTTTTCGATTTTTCCCTTCGCCATAATTATGCCATTGCGCCTGGAAGAGACAAATTTGCAGTTTCGTATTCAGGGAGGACAAAAGTACAATTTCCCGGCGCATTTTCCACAGCAAAATTGGCAGTTTGAAGGATTTTACCGGAATTCACTACATATAAAAAAATTACATATTAAAAATGCTGATGGCCCGCTCCCCCCCCTGGTTTCAGGGGTCCGTGAATTTTTGCTGCCATACCGCCTGCTATTTGTAATTTTGCGCGCTCATTACTCCGGGCTCTTTGAAAGATGATCAGCAGAAGGAACGTACGGGTGAAGGTCATGCAGACCCTTTATGTTCTTGATGCCCTCAATACCCCTGAGGCCGCAGCCGGGGCGGAAAAATCCCTGCAACAGAACCTGGGCCAGACCGAAACCATATTCATCTACCTGCTGGAACTGCTCACCCGGGTAGCGGGTTATGCCCCTCAGGATGCCCGCCAGCGGGCCTCCCGGCGCCTGGCCACCGAAAAGGATCTTCACATCAATACGCGGATTGCTGGCAACCCCCTGGTTCAACACCTGGAGCAGGATCCCGCTTTCAGAATGAAAGTGAAGGGCCTTCCGCCGGACCACCTTCCGGACCAGGATATGGTTAAAAAGATCTATTTGGAACTTACTGCTTCGGAACCCTACCAGGAATATATCCGCAACCAGGAGGATTCCGGTCCGGAGGAAAAACAAATCATCCATCACCTGTTCAACGGGATCATGATGCAGATGGAGCCCCTCGACCAGCACCTGGAAGATCATTTCATGCACTGGCCGGACGACCGGGACATGGTGATCCAGCTGGTGAACAATTATCTGGCAAAATCAGACTCTTTCCCTTTACAGGAACTGATCAGTCCCGAGAAAAAACAATATGCACAGGAACTGCTTACCACCGTCCTGGAGAAAAAGGATTATTGCCTGGAACTGATCCGGCCCAGGCTCCAGAACTGGGATCCGGACCGGATCGCCGCCATCGATATGATCATCATGCAGATGGGGATCTGTGAATTCCTGTACTTCCCCACGATCCCGGCCAAGGTGAGCATCAATGAATACATAGACATCGCCAAGACTTACAGCACCCCGCAAAGCGGCCATTTCGTTAACGGGCTGCTGGACAACGTGCTGAAAGACCTGGAATCGGCCGGGCAGATCCACAAGAAGGATCGGGGCAGGTCATAATCGTTAAAATGAGTAGTTTTGTGGCTTCGCCGGTCTCATGAAGATTGTTCCTGTCCTGCTCTTGATGACCAGCCTTGAATCAGGCTGTCAGGATGTCAGCTATGTGGCACCTGGGTCCCGCCGGTTTGCCGTCCTGACGTTTTCCGATACAGTCCATGATTTCGGGACCATCCGGGAGGGACAGCAGGTCAGCTGGAGGTTCCGCTTCAGGAACACCGGTACCGGGGACCTGCTCCTGGTTTCGGCCGCCTCCACCTGCGGATGCACCATCCCGGATTTCACTGGTCAACCGGTATCTCCCGGTGACACGGGCAGCATCCGGGTTTTATTTGACAGCCGGTATAAGACCGGCAGGCAGGTGAAGCCCGTATTCATCCAGGGCAATACCAGGCCCCCCCTGAGCAGGTTGACCATCACCTGCAATGTCCTGGCATCCACCGAAAACTGAAACCAATACCTGAACCCAACAATTCTGATTTATGATGTATTACCCCCTGACCGCCCTGTTTCTGATGCAACCCACCGGAAAAGCCTCTGCCGGAAGCAATTATGGCACCTTCCTGTTCATGGGTGCGGCGGTCCTGATCATGTATTTTTTCATGATCCGGCCCAATAGCAAGAAAAGCAAGATGCAAAAGGATTTCAATGAGAGCATCCAGAAAGGAGACCGTATTGTCACCATTGCCGGCATCCATGGAAGGATCACCAAGATGAATGAGGATGGAACAATGCAGATCGAGATCGGACCCGGAAATTTCATGACCATTGAAAAATCCGCCATTTCAATGGATTACACCCAGGCCCACCTCAAAAGGACCGAAGCCAAGAAGGCTCAGGCCTGAGGGGTAATTCCAAGAATCACTTCACATGCTCAAGGTGGGAATCACCGGCGGGATCGGGTCCGGCAAATCGACGGTTTGCAGGATCTTTTCCATCCTGGGAGTCCCGGTATACCATGCTGATGCCAGGGCCCGGTTGCTCATGGAGTCCCATCCGGACCTTAAAGAAAGCCTGTTATCCCGTTTTGGGCCGGAAACTTACCGGGAAGGCATCCTGGACCGGAACTACCTCGCATCCCGGGTTTTCCGTGACCCCGCATCTCTCGCCGCCCTGAACGCCCTGGTCCATCCTGCCGTGATCCGGGATGCTGAGTCCTGGTTCGATTCCCAGGATGCCCCCTATGTAATAAAGGAAGCAGCCCTCCTGTTCGAGAGCGGGGCCTTCCACCATCTGGACCTGATCATCGGAGTTTCCGCCCCGGAACCCCTCCGGGTTCTAAGGGCCATGAAAAGAGATGGAAAAACAAGGGGGGAAATTCTGAAGCGGATGGAGGCCCAGATACCCGAGGAGATGAAAATGCGCCTTTGCCAGGAAATCCTTTACAACGATGAGCAACAACTTCTGGTGCCCCAGATCATCCACCTCCACGAGGAACTCCTCAGCCGGAAGGCCGGATCCGGCCTTTCCGGCTGACCCGTTGAAATTTAAACCTGGATTGTTCCTTCCAGATACAACTGGCACCGGCCGGAAATCCTGACCCGGTCTCCCCTCAGTTCACATTGAAGGCTCCCTCCCCGGGCCGAAAGTTGCCTAGCACCCAGGGAATTCTTTCCCAGGCGCCGGGCCCAGTAGGGAACCAGCAGGGCATGGGCCGAGCCGGTGACCGGATCTTCATTGATCCCTACAGCCGGAGCGAAAAACCTGGAAACCAGATCCGTTTCATCTCCGGGGGCGGTCACGATCAGCCCCCGCATTTCAAGCCGGGCCATCCGGTCAAAATCCGGTCTCAGGTCCCTGACCCCCGATTCCCGTTCCAGGACATACAGGTAATCGGTTTTCCCTTTCCGGATTTCAACGGGAAGAACTCCAAGGCATTCCCGCAGACCTTCCGGAGTCTCCTGTACCGGTTTGGGAGGGTCGGCCGGCAGATCCAGGGTAAGGGATCCATCCTTTTCCCGGGTGACCAGGAGCCTGCCGCTTTGGGTATCGAAAGGAATGGATTCCCCCGGCCAGGATAGTTTCTCAAACAGGACCCAGGCTGATGCCAGGGTGGCATGACCGCATAAAATCACCTCCTTCTTCGGGGTGAACCAGCGGAGCCGGAATCCCTCACCCGCCGGGACGAAAAAGGCCGTTTCCGACAGGTTGTTCTCCCCGGCGATCGATTGCAGGAGGCCGTCATCCGGCCAGGACTCCAGGGGGCAGATGGCCGCAGGATTGCCGGCGAAAAGGTGGTCGGCAAAAGCGTCTACCTGATACAGGGGAATGAACATGGAAAAAACTTCTTGGTCAATGAAGTTCGGCGATTGCCTCTGCGACCCTTTCGGCAGCAGCCTTGAGCTTATCAATGGATGCCGCATAGGAAAACCGGATGCAGGAGGGAGCGCCGAAAGCGCTGCCGGCCACCGCCGATACCCTGCCCCGGTGCAGCAGGTACATTCCCAAATCATCGGAATCCCCGATTACCGTTTTCCCGTCGGAAAGGCCATAAAATGCAGATACGTCCGGAAACAGGTAGAAGGCCCCATCCGGGGAGGTGATCCGCATCCCTGAAATCTGATTGAGGGCGGCCACCAGGAAATCCCGCCTTCCCCGGAATTCGGCCGTCATGGCCCGGGAAGGGCCGAGATCCCCCCGCAGGGCGGTGATGGCAGCCCGCTGGGTGATCGAACAGGTCCCGGAGGTGAACTGGCTTTGCATTTTTTCGCAGGCCCGGGCTATGGACAGGGGGGCAGCGATATAGCCCAGCCTCCAGCCGGTCATGGCAAATCCCTTGCTCAGGCCGTTGACGATGATGAGCCGCTCTTTAAGCTGCCCGAACTGACCCATGCTTTCGTGGCCCCCGACATAATTGATATATTCATAGATCTCATCGGAAATAATATAGAGTTGGGGGTGTTTTTCCAATACCTCCGCGAGACCTGAAAGTTCTTTCCTGGAGTAAACCGAACCGGTTGGATTGCAGGGGGAGGAAAAGATGATCACCCGGCTGCGATCCGTGATTGCCTCTTCCAGCTGCCGGGGCTGGATCTTGTATTGCTGGTCCATTCCGCAATAAACCAGTTTCACCTGACCCCGGGCGAGTCGGGCGATATCGGCGTAGCTGACCCAGTAGGGAGCCGGGATGATCACCTCGTCGCCTTCATTGACCAGGCTCAGCATGGCATTGGCAATGCTTTGCTTGGCCCCCGTTGAAACCACGATCTGTTCAGGATGATACTGGAGCTGGTTGTCTCGTTTGAGCTTATGGGCCACGGCCTCCCGGAGATCGGCGTATCCGGGCACCGGGGTATAGTGGGTATACCCTTCCTCAATGGCCTGGATCGCCGCATCCTTGATATGGCGGGGGGTATCGAAATCCGGTTCTCCGATGCTCAGGTCGATCACATCGATGCCTTTGGCTCTCAGCTCCCGGCTCAGTTTGGACATCTTGATGGTTTGCGGTTCGCTGACCCGCGAAAGCCGCTCGGCTAATTCCATGAAAAAAAATTTTCGGTTCCCGGCAAAGGTACTGAACCGGTACCGCACAAAAAAGGCAGGAAGGTCGAGTGATCCCTGTTCCTGGTCAGTAATTCTGGGCCATGCCCAGGCTGAGTCTGGTGGAATCCGTCGCACCTGCAAAGCCTGAGGCGAATATGGTGTACAGGTCCCCTCCGTTCAGGTAGAAAGTCGACTGGGCGGACAGGGAATCGCCCTGGTAGACATAGCGGATGGTTACCGGGTAATTGGTGCCGCCCTGGATGGTCATGAAGGTATCCAGGGTATAATTGAGGCTGCAATCCAGAAAGGAACGATCCGTGAATATCTCCGTATTGCCAAAATAGACCTGCATCCGGGCTACATTCGGGACCAGGTCGATGAAGCGGAAATTAGCGAGCACCAGGTTGGTGTTGATTACGATATCCGGGATGGTGACCAGCCGGTGCGCCCCGTCTGTGGAATCATAAATGAACTGGGTGAAGAAGTCATTGACCGGAATGGACTCGTAAACGGACACGATGGTCTTCTGGGTTCCGGTACTGTCCCATTTGAAGGTGTAATAATCCGGGGTCAGCCCCACATATCCGTTGGTGGATCCTTTAAAAATCAGGGGGTCGGAGGGATTGAGCAGGGTATTGTTTCCATACAGGTCCAGGGGGGGAAGGCCGGCCGCAGCATGAACGAAAAGGACCCCTGCCATGGGGGTGTTTCCGCCCAGGTTGTTCGGGTTGTATTCTGATTTCAGGCAGGATCCTTCGAACAGCACCAGGGAACAGGCGGCGGCCGCAAGGAGCGCTCCGCCCCATCTTGTTTTTTGCATCATCATGGTTGCAGGGTCATTAGAGGATCTGGCGATTCGGTCGCTCCGGGTTCCGGTATGGGGTTCAGGGACATGGTTTAAAAATTTTGGGCAAGATTGAGTTTGAGTCCCAGGCTGTCATTCCTCAATCCGGAGCCGGCGGAAAATAGGGTGAATATGTTACCGGCGGTGAAACTGATGGCGGATTGATACTGGACCGTATCTCCCGAAGAAAGATATTGCAGGGTGACCTCGTGGTTTCCGGGGATCACCTGCATGAAAGTATCCAGAGCCGGGTTGCCGAGGTTGTCCGCGAAGGTCCTGGAATCAAACACCACCGTATGGTCCAGCAAGACGCTCATCCAGGGGATATCCGGGCTGAGATCCAGGAACCTCCAGTTGGAATTGGTGGTCGATGCCTGGGAGAAATTGTCCTGGATGCACATCAGCCTGGGGTTCGGCAGGCTGTCATAGAGGATCAGGGAATAAAGCTTGTAAACGCCCAGGCTGTCGGACTGGGAAGCCAGGTGATCCCCGGATTCCGCCCCGTTGAAATTAAACGTATACAGGTTGGGGGTAAGCGCCAGGTATCCTTCTGAATTTTGCCCGTAAACGAAGCTTTCGCGGTTGACCTGCTGGCTGTTGGCAAATATATCTACCGCTGGGACATCGGCTGCGCCATGGATGATGAACAAGCCGGTTTGGGGGGAAAGGCCCGGGGTATTTTTAATTGCGGCCTGTTTGAGACAGGAGGTCAATAGGAAGATGGGTATTGCCAGAATGAAAATGGGCTTTCCGGACACGGTATCGGTTTTCGGCAGCCTGCAATTTAGGGATATTCAGCAGTATGGCCCTTGACCGACCGGGAAAGTACCGCCATTTATTCCCCGAATTGCCTCATCCCGGAGTCATAAAATGAATCCCTGCAAAGAAAGGCAGCCGCCGGCGATCGCGAGGTCTCCGGGGCCATCCCTCCGGGCTTCCCCCCGGGAGGCGGGATACGACCCATTTCCCCGGGTCCTGGAGGCTTTCTTCAATCCGGCTGCGGGGGATCATTTTGGAATATTGCGTTATCTTTGCCACTCTTTTTAAATTTCAGGTAAACCGGAAGCATATGCAGTTCAAGGGGCTGGTCAAGTTCTTCACCGCGGTGCTCATCCTCATTTCCTTCTACCAGCTGTCCTTCACCCTGGTGGTTCACCATCACGAAAAGAAGGTAGCCGATCTGGCCACTTCAGAAATCTCCAGGGCGGTGAAGCCAGCCTCGGAAATCTACCCCGGGAATCCTTCCATGCAATTGTTCTATCAGGATTCCGTGAATGACCTGATCAAGGCCCGGGAGGCCCAGATCGAGGACAGCACCTCCGACCAGATCATTTATAATACCCTTATCAAGCGGTATACCTATCAGCAGGCCAAGGAGCAGGAGCTCAGCCTCGGACTGGACCTGCAGGGGGGTATGAACGTCGTCCTCGAGGTCTCCCTCGAGGATTTGATCCGGACCCTGGCAAGCAATTCCAGGGACCCGGCCTTCAACATGGCACTTGCCAGAGCGACTGCAGAACGGGAGCACAGCTCGGTGGATTATGTCACCCTTTTTGCGCAGGCCTACCAGCAGATTGCCCCCCAGGGGCGTCTGGCTCCCGTCTTTTCCAACGCCTTCCAGACCAAAATCAATTTCAATTCCACCAATTCCGATGTGATCAATGTCATCCGGGCGGAAGCCACGGATGCCATTAAGAATACCTACACCGTACTCTACCAGCGTATCGACAAATTCGGGGTGGCCCAGCCGGTGATCAACCTGGATCTCGCCAAGGGCATCATCTCGGTTGAACTCGCCGGGGTGACTAATGAACAACGGGTACGCCAGTACCTCCAGGCCACGGCCAAGCTGGAATTCTGGGAAACCTATGAACCGGACCAGGATTTCGCAGTCAATGTGCTGCAACCCATGAATACGGCGATCGCCAGGGCCATTGCCGGGGTGACCGATACGACGGCTGGCGCCAAAAAAGATACCGCCAGGGCAAACCCCACCCAAAAGGCCAACACGGCTGCCGCTGCCAAAACGAAAAATGATACCGGAGGGGCGAACAGCCTGACCCAGTACCTGGCCTCCGATACCACCAAGGCAGCCCAGACCCAAAACGGGCTGCAGCAGGCCAATGCCCAAAACCCGCTTTCCATCCTGCATGCTCCCCAGATCGGCGGTGCGATCGGATCCATCGAGTCCACCGACACGGCCAAATTCGATTATTTCCTTTCCCTCCCGGCGGTTCAGGACGTCATGCCCAAAACCCTGAAATTCCTGTACGGAGCCGCCGATAACACCAGCGGATCCGCCAAAAAGATCCTGGATGTATACGCCATCCGGACCCTTTTGGGAACCCAGGAGGCCCCGTTGGGCGGAGAGCACGTCGTGGATGCCCGCCAGGACATGGACCAGAACGGGAAACCCGAGATCAGCATGACCATGGATAACGAAGGGGCCCGGATCTGGCAGAAGCTGACTGCGGCCAATGTCCATAAGCCGATCGCCATTGTCCTGGACAATACCGTTTATTCCGCTCCGGCTCCTGAGGAAGAGATCTCCGGGGGGCGATCCTCCATCACCGGAAATTTCACGGTCCAGCAAGCCCAGGATCTGGCCAATATCCTCAAGACAGGAAAACTTCCTGCCCCCGCCCATATCGTCCAGGAGCAGGTGGTGGGACCCACTCTGGGCAAGGAATCGATTACCGCGGGAGCCAAATCATTCGGGATCGCCTTCGGAGTCATTTTCCTGCTCATGCTGGTTTATTACAGCAACAGCGGATGGGTGGCCAATATCGCCCTGATCTGCAATCTCGTATTCACGGTTGGTGTGCTGGCTGCCCTGGGCGCCACCCTCACCATGCCCGGCATCGCGGGACTGGTCCTGACCATCGGCATGGCCGTGGACACCAACGTGATCATATTTGAACGGATCAAGGAAGAACTCTTCAGGGGGAAAGGATATATCCAGGCCATTTCAGACGGTTACCGGCATTCCTATGCCCCGGTCCTGGATGCCCACGTCACCACCCTGCTGACCGCGATCATCCTGTTTTATTTTGGTCTTGGTCCCGTCAAGGGCTTCGCCACCACCCAGATCCTGGGGATCCTTCTTTCGGTGTTCTGCGGCATCCTGATCTCCAGGATGCTGGAGGATTATTTTACCAGCAAGCAAAAGCATCTACATTATTTCACCCCGATTTCCAGGAAGATCTTCCGCCACGCCAATTTCAAATTCATCGAGGCGCGCAAGTATGCTTATGTGATTTCAGGGATCGTGATGCTGCTCGGGGTATCCTCTTTCTTCCATGGTTTTAACTATGGCGTTGAATTCAAGGGAGGGCGAAGCTATACCATCCGTTTTGACCAGCCGGTGAAGGTGGAAGATATCCGGAAAAGCCTCCATGCTGATCTCCACGAATATCCCGTGGTGAAAACCATCGGGGCATTCAACCAGGCCAATATCACCACCTCCTACCTGATCAACGGGAGGGGCCAGAACGTGGATTCCACCGTGGAGTACACCCTCTACCGGGGACTGCACAACTACCTGCCGGCGGGAACCGATTTCCGGACTTTTGACACCAAGTACAAACTTCATTCCCAGACCGTGCTTCCGACCATATCTGACGCCTTGAAAAAAGGGGCTGTGCGGGCGGTCATTTTCGCCCTCGTGGCCATCTTCCTGTATATCCTGATCCGTTTCAGAAAATGGCAATATTCCCTGGGAACCATTTTCTCCCTGATTCATGACGTCCTGGTGACCCTGGCAGTTTTCTCCTATCTCAAAGATCTTGGTTTCGACCTGGAGATCAACCAGGATTTCATAGCGGCCGTGCTCACGGTGGTGGGCTATTCGATGAACGATACGGTGATCGTATTCGACCGGATCCGGGAATATTTCCGGGAAATGAAAGGGGCATCCAAAACCACTGTCATCAACAAAGCGATCAACGACACCCTGAGCCGGACCATCATGACCTCCCTGACGGTATTCCTTACCCTGCTCATCCTGTTCATATTCGGTGGGGAGACCACCAGGGGCTTTGCCTTCGCCATGCTCATCGGGGTCATCACCGGCACCTATTCCTCCATTTTCATCGCTTCACCGGTGTTGATCGACCTGGACCGGAAAAGTGACATGAGTCCCGCGACCAAACGCAATGCGGTGGTCAGTACGGTACCCCAGAAAAACCTGGCGACCCCAGCAAAAAAATAATCCGGTTTCTTATTTGGCAGCAAAGGAACTCCCGCATCCGCAGGTAGTGCCCGCATTGGGGTTGGTGAAAGTAAATCCCCGGGCATTGAGACCTTGCTGGAAATCCACCTCCATCCCGAGCAGATAAATGGCATGAGCCCTGTTCAGGATCATGGGAATCCCATCCTCCTCGTAGAGTTCATCCCCGGGCCCGGGCTCGTCAAAATCCAGGATATAGGACATGCCGGCACATCCTCCGCCTCGCACTCCGACACGGAGCCGGGCCCCGGAAGGACCTTTTGAGAGCAGCCTTTTGATCTCCTCGCGGGCTCCGGAGGTAAAATGTACCGGTATCCGGCTTGTGGTTTCCAACGGCTTGTATTTGTTGTAAAATTACGGATAAACCAGGTGACTCCCAGCCAGGCCAATCCTGCCTGGTTGGGCAAACCAGGGCAGGGGCCGGCCCCTCCAACTAATTTTGTCTTAAATTGGGACCCTGCCCTATTTTTACAGGGTCCTTTTCCCCATGGCATTCTGGCCGGTGTTCCGTTTGATATTCCATTTGTGCCTGCTGGCTTTGGTGCTGGCCGGTCTGGTGGCCCTGATCTTTTTGATCCGGTACCTGGCCAGGGACTCCATCCTGCAAAAAAAAGACCTTCCTCCACTGCCCGGTAACCCGGGGGGGGATGGCCTTTCGCTGCAGCTTCAGGCCTACGAAAGGCTGGTGATGCTGGCTGACCGGATGTCCCCCAGGCAGCTGGTCCGGAGGCTGGTCCAGCCCGATTCCCCCGCCCGGGACCTGCAAATTGCCATGCTCCAGGCCATATCCATGGAATTCGACCACAATGTCACCCAGCAGGTCTATGTATCCCCTGCAGCATGGGAAAGCATCTGCAATGCCCGGGAGCAGCAGGTGAGCCTGATCAATGACCTCGCCGACCGGTTGCCGGAAGGGGCTACCGCGGCTGAACTGGGCAGGAAACTGATTCACCTGGAGGGCGAGCAGGGAGCGAACTACCCTATGCAGATTGCCCTGGTCATCCTCAGGGCTGAGGCATCCAGGCTCCTGAAGGCTCACCGTTCCTGACCATACCCCCATGACGGACAAACCAAAATTCACCGACAGCGGCATCGAAATCAAGCCCGTTTACGCCGATCCGATTCCCATGGAGGAATTGCCGGGAGACTTCCCTTTCACCCGGGGAATCCATCCCGGAATGTACCGGGACAGGCTCTGGACGATGCGTCAGTACGCTGGGTTCAGCACGGCCCGGGAATCCAACCAGAGGTACCATTACCTGATCAGCCAGGGAGTGACCGGCCTCAGCGTCGCATTCGACCTTCCCACCCAGATCGGGTACGATTCCGATCACCCGCTTTCGGAGGGCGAAGTGGGAAAGGTGGGAGTGGCCATCGACTCCCTGGAGGATATGGAAATGCTCATGCAGGGCATCGATCCGGAAAAGATTTCCGTATCGATGACCATCAATGCCACGGCTTTCATCCTGCTGGCCCTATACCTGGCTGCCGCAAAAAAAAAGGGAGCCCAAATCGCCAACCTTTCAGGGACCGTTCAAAATGACATTTTGAAGGAGTATGCGGCGCGGGGAACTTTTATCTTTCCTCCCCGCCCCTCCCTGCGGCTCGTCACCGATTTAATGGAATACTGCAGCGGTTCCGTTCCCAAATGGAACACCATCTCGGTGTCCGGATACCATATCCGGGAAGCCGGGTCCACCGCAGTCCAGGAACTTGCTTTCACCCTGGCCAATGGCAAGGCTTATCTGGAAGCGGCCCGCGACAGGGGCCTGGATATCAACCGGCTCGCCCCCCGGGTATCCTTTTTCTTCAATGCCCATAACGATCTCTTTGCCGAGGTGGCCAAATTCAGGGCGGGTCGGAGGATCTGGGCCCGGATCACCAGGGGGCTCGGAATCACGGATCCCCGGGCCCAGATGCTCCGGTTCCATTCCCAGACCGGAGGAAGCACCCTTACGGCAGCCCAGCCCATGAACAACATTGTCAGGGTGACGCTGCAATCCCTTTCAGCGGTCCTGGGAGGCACCCAGTCCCTGCATACCAACGGATACGACGAGGCCCTTTCCCTGCCTTCGGAACAGGCTGCGACAATCGCCCTCAGGACCCAGCAGATCCTGGCCTTCGAAAGCGGGGTCGCGGACACCGCAGACCCCCTGGCTGGATCCTTTTTCGTGGAAAGTCTTACGAATGAAACGGAAAAAAATACCCTAGCGCTGCTGGAACGGATCGATACCATGGGAGGGGCCGTAAGGGCCATTGAAATGCAGTTCATGCAACAGGAGATCGCCAAAAGCGCCTACCGCCATCAGCTCCAGGTCGAGGGAAAGGAAAAAATCGTCGTGGGCGTGAACCGCTTCACGACCGCAGACCACCAGGAACCGGAAATTCCCAGGTCCGGCGATGAAATCTCCCGGGCCGCCCGGGAACGGCTGGCGGCCCTAAGATCCCGCAGGAATCCGGAGGCCGTGGCCTCCTGCTTGAAGCGGATTTTCGAAACGGCGGCTACGCAGGCCAACCTGATGCCGGAGGTGATCCAGGCGGTGGAACAATATTGCACCCTGGGAGAAATTTCGGATACGCTCCGCCAACTGTGGGGGGAATACCGGCAATA
>JANWKA010000049.1 GCA_025451655.1 Chitinophagaceae bacterium
ATCCAGAATCCATTCCAGTTCAGGTTTTGCGGGACGATCCGGATCACCAGGGCTCCAAAAAAACACAGGTTGCAGATCAGGGCAACCCTGCTGAGCAAGGGTAATACCAGGTATAATGCATTTCCAAATCCCTTCCTGTCGATTTTGTCCATTTCACCTGAATGAATGCGATCCTTGCCGATCCGGATGATCTGCCTGGTGGGATCGAAGCCCGGATTTTGGAGAAACCGGGATTTGGGTATGCCGGATCCAGGACCCGGTGATGGAATAAGGCAGAAGTACCTATAAATAGGTCCCATCCAAATCGATAAATTATTCATCCCCTGCTATGTCAAAAATAATACTTTTGTCATGGTTCAATCCAAAGACCGTCCTTTGCAGGTTTTGACGCAACTTTTGCAACTCTGATTCCAAAATCTTCTAGACAGAATTCCCGTTATGGCCAAAAAAGATTTTTACCAGGTCCTGGGTGTGCCGCGGGACGCGGACGACCAGCAAATCCGCAAAGCATTCCGGAAAATCCGCCAGTACAAGGACTCCCATCCGGGAGATCAGGCTGCTGAAGCCGGGTTCCGGGAGGCAACCGTTGCTTTTGACACCCTGATGGACCTGGACAAAAGGCAGCAGTACGATCGTTCCCTGAGGAAGGGCCAGGTTGACCCCAAGCCTGCGAAAGATCCGGGCAGGTGGGGGAAATGGCGCTCCATCCTGCTGCCCCATTTGGGAGCCATTGTCCTGTTCCTCGTGGTGGGTTTCGTATACTTCAGCCCGGTGCTCCAGGGGAAGGTGCTCAACCAGAGCGACATGACCTATTACCTGGGAATGACCAGGGAGGCCCGGGATTTTTATGATCAAACGGCCCAGCACCCGCTTTGGAGCAATTCCATGTTCAGCGGCATGCCAACCTATATCACCTTCACCGGTCCAACCTCCGATATGGTCAGTTACCTCGGCCGGGTGGTGACCCTGTTTCTTCCTTCCCCGGTGAACATGCTTTTCATCGCGATGCTGGGATTTTATATCCTGGCAAGCAGCCTGGGATTCCGGTACTGGATCCGGCTTTTTGGTGCGATGGCATTTGGCTTATCTTCATTTAACATCATCCTGATCAGCGCCGGCCACGTGACGGAACTGATGACCCTGAGCTATCTTCCCGCCGTTATTGCGGGGATCCTGCTGACCTACCGGAAACAATACCTGGGTGGAGGACTGCTTACCCTGGTGGCTGCGGCTTTGATGATTTACAGCAGTCATCTGCAGATCATTTTTTACGGGCTGATCGTCATATTCGCGATTGCCATTTCAGAATTCATCCGGGCCTGGCGAGCCAAAACGCTACGGCTTTTCCTGAAAGCATCGGCTGTGCTCGTCGTTGCGGGCATCCTGGCCATTCTGCCTTCCAGCGGCAACCTGATGATCACGAAGGAATACGCCAAATATTCCACCCGGGGCAGCCAATCCTCCATCACGTTGCAGAACCGGTATAACCAGCAGGAAAAAAAAGGCGGGCTGGATATCGGGTATGCCTTTCAATGGAGCATGGGCCCCCTTGAAAGCCTTTCCATTCTGGTTCCGGATATTTACGGGGGTCCGCCAACCGAAAGTTTCCTCGGCAGCTCCAAGCTGAATGACGCGCTGATCGCAGCGGGACAAACTCCGGACAAGGCGGCTTCCCTGACTTCCCAGATCGGATCCAATTTTTATTACTGGGGGCCCCAGCCTTTCACCACGCCGGTTTATTTCGGGGTCGTCATCTGCCTCCTTTTTGTGCTCTCCTTTTTCCTGGTCAGGACCTGGGACCGCTGGTGGCTTCTTGCCATTTCCGCCCTGGGTTTTATGCTCAGCTGGGGTAACCATTTCGCCATTCTGAACGATTTTCTGTTTTACCATCTTCCCTATTTCAACAAATTCCGTTCGCCATCCATGGCCCTGGTCCTTCCCCAACTTGGCTTCGTGGTGCTGGCCTGCTGGTCCGTCCACCAGTTGACCACCGGTCCCCTCGACCGGGAGCGGGTCTGGAAGGCTATCCGGAATTCCATTTTGCTGACGGGGGTCGTCATCCTCATCCTGTGGAGCGGGATGTTACTGGATTTTTCAGGCCCCAGGGACCCCCAGCTGGTCCAGATGCTCGGGGGGGATTCCCCCGTGGTGGGAAGGATCATGAATGCGATCAGGGGGGACCGGGCAGCCCTACTTCATGCGGATGGTTTGCGGGCCCTGATCCTGGTCCTGATTTCTGGAGCCCTGCTTTGGGCCTTCCTGAAGGAAAAGATCAGGCTGAAATGGTTCGCCCCCCTGTTCTGCGTCCTGATGCTCATTGACCTGGTCGGGGTGGACAAGCGCTATGTAAACAACGACCAGTTCATGGAACAGGATGACCTGGACCATATTTTCCAGCCATCCCAGGCCGACCAGGCCATTCTTCAGGATAAGGATCCCTATTACCGGGTTTTAAACCTGGCCTTCAATGATCCGGTTGTAGATCCTTTTAACGATGCCGTCACCTCCTACTTCCATAAATCCATCGGAGGGTACAGTCCGGCCAAGCTCTGGAGGTATCAGGACCTGATCGACTTCCAGATTCAGCCGGCCATCCAGCGCATTGTTTCGGTATTCCAGGGAAAGGGCCCCAAGGATTCCACCATGCTGGAGGTGTTCCACACCTCTCCCGTACTGAATATGCTGAACACCAAATATTTCATCCTCAACCCGCAGGCTCCCCCGGTCCCGAACCGGGAAGCCTGCGGAAACGCCTGGTTCGTCCGGTCCATTCATGAAGTTCCGGATGCCAACCAGGAAATCCTTTCCCTGACGGATTTCAATCCCCTGGATTCGGCCATTGTCGATCAGTCTGAAATGAAGGGGCTGGAGGGTTTTATTCCGGGGAAGGATCCGGCTTCCTCCGTCCGGCTGACGCAGTACGGATTGAATGAGCTGCAATATTCCAGCAGCAATTCCCGGGAAGGTCTTGCGGTTTTTTCAGATATATATTATCCTGCCGGCTGGATGGCGCTGATCGACGGAAAGCCCTCCCCGATCCTCAGGGTGAACTATGCCCTCCGCGCCCTGAGGATCCCCGCAGGAAAGCACCAGATCATTTTCAGGTTCCATCCCCGGACTTATTTCACCGGGGAGACCATATCGCTGGTGAGTTCCTTGCTCATCCTCCTGCTGCTGGCCATCGGACTGGTCTGGCTTGCCATCCGGGAATTTCCTTCCGCCCCGACCCGGGCGGCCTGAGTGAACCCGCCAGTCAGTACCTGGGATTGCGGAGGTACCGCAGGATGATGATCCCGTGGTTGAACAGGTTGGGCCAGAATCCAAAATGCCTGTTCAGGATGAGGAATCTTTCCCTCCAGGCCAGGCGTTGTTTGGCCTTGGAAATTCCCCCGGTCCTGAATCGGGTGATCACCAGGCGGGTATTGCAGAGGGTCTTGCAGGATTTCAGACAGCGGATCATCCAGTCGATATCGGAAGCAACCTGGTAGCGCAGGTCAAAGGGAGGAGCCAGGCTGCGCCGGATGATAAAAGCCTGATGGGAAACGACCATGCCCCTGCGCAGGCTTTTCCAGCTGAGCTGATCCGGCACCCGTTGGGGAGTCCGGACCGAGCGCAGGCCCAATGGCCTTCCGCTATCGTCCACGAACAGGACTTCCCCGTAGTATCCATCCGCACCAGGCATCCGGGAAAGGGCCCGCTCCAGGGTATCGGGGCTTTCCAGTTCATCATCGGCATTCAGGAAAAACAGGTATTCCCCCCGGGCAGCGGACATTCCTTTGTTCATCGCATCATATAAACCCCGGTCTGGTTCCGAGATCAGTTTTTCGACCTGTTCCCTGCGGCTCCGGATGATTTCCAGGGTCCCATCCGTGGATCCGCCGTCCACCAGAATATGTTCCAGGGACGGATAGGTTTGCCGGGCCACATTGTCCAACAAGGCTTCGATATGCCTGCGGGCGTTGAAACAAACGGTGATGATGCTGATCAGCGGCGGTGGTTGGCCTGGGTTCATGTTTTTATCAATTCCTGAAACAACCTGAAATAGGCATCGGCGGCCTGGCGGATATCGAACCGCAAAACCGCGGCCTGGCGGGCCTTGCCTGAAAATTTTTCCCGGAGCGCAGCATCCTTCCCCAGACGGAGGATGGCCTGAACAAAGCCCCCGATCTCCCCGGGAGGGATCAGCATTCCGTTTTCCCCCTCCGTTATGATCTCCCCGCAGCCCCCCACATCAAAGCTGATGGCCGGAAGACCGCAGGCGGTTGCTTCCATCAGGCTGGAGGGCAGGGTGTCCGCCCGCGTGGGATAGATGAAAAGGTCCGAGGCCTGGTAACAGCGGACCATTTCCTGCTCCTCTTTCAGATACCCGGTATGGGTGATGGTTAGATGCCTGAAATCCAGGGGCAATTTTTCTGCGCCCATCATCAGAATATGCAAGGGAAATTCCGGTTTTTGGTCCAGTAGCCGGAGGATCTCCAGCAATTCCTTTCCTCCCTTGTAGGGGCTTGAAAACAGCTTTTCCGAAGAAAAGCAAAGCACGATAGATTCCGGCCCGATGCCGAGCCCGAGGCGTGCCCTGCGCCGGTTTCCCGGGCTGAATGCCCCGAGGTCCAGGCCATTGGGGATCTGCGCGATTCTTTTGCCTTCCAGGGCGGGGCTTTGGCGGGCCAGATCATACAACCATTGGCTGGGGGCGACAAAGCTGAGGTTGCTCCGGGAATAAATCTTTTTTTTCCGGGACAATAAGGCCTGGCCCCGGTTGATCCCGGTGCGTGGAAAACTCCGGTGCTCCCCTTTCCCCGGTTCCATCTGTTTGAATTGTTCATTGCCGAAAGTATGGGCGGCGTTGGCAGTTATGGCCCACATGTCGTGCAGGGTCCAAAGGACGGGGGCAATGCCGCCGAGCTTTTGAAGCAGGCCGGTATCGAAATATCCCCCGTGGATATTATGGAGGCTGATCACATCCGGCTGGAAACGACGGAGCTCCCTGAGGATCCTGGAGCTGGAAAACGGAAAAAAATAGTATTGAAATCCCAGCCATCCGCTGACGAGGTTGATCCCCCTTTCCAGGAACTGTTGCAATCCCGGATCCCGGGTGGCCCTGACCCGGGGATCCGAACCATTTTTTTTGCCCACCAGGAACCGGATTTCGGCCTGATGCCGCTGCTCCAGGCACCGGGCCAGCCGCAGGGCCGCAATAGCCGCCCCGCCCGTGGTATCATATTTATTGATGAAGGCGATTTTCAATCGGTGGATTTAACGGTGGAAAAAATCCCGAAGCCGGGCCTGGAACTCATCCCGGTCCCAGTTTCTGACAGCATGCCGGGGTAGGGCAAAACGGGGAGACCCGGTATGCACCATGCCCGGATAATTTGCGGTGACCAGGTCGAAGCCGAGCGCTTTGCAAATTTCCACGGTTTGAGTTGTATAACAGCGGTTCGGTCCCAAAAATTTCCGGGATCCGAAGGGATAGGAAAAATGACGGATGGGCTTCCCGGTCAGTTCCGCGAGGATCCTGCGGGACCGGGTGATCTCCTCCTGCTGGTCTTCCACCGGAAGCATGCCCAGGGCGGGATGCTGGTGCGTATGGCAACCGATGACCGCCGAAGGGCTTTTCGCCATCCGGGTTACCTCCCCGGGATCCATCAGCCGGTGGTCTTCCCGCGCTGCGCGGGAAATGCCGCACCATTGGAACAATTGGCCCATCGCTTCCTGGATGGAAGCGGGGGGCAGGTATTGCAGCAGGGCCTGGAGTCTCCGGTAGGTTTCCATCCGCTCCGCGGAATTTCCGGTTGGAAAACCCAGGTTCCTGGCTCCGACCGCCAGATCCAGATGCCCGGGAATGGCCTGGTCCCCAAGGAGGATCCGTTCCAGCTCATCCCACCAGAGCTCCAGCCCCGACCCCAGCCTGGAGGTGGTGATATAGAACAGGGCCTCTGCCCTTGCCGTTTCGAGAATGGGCAGGGCCTGGGTCAGGTTGTCCAGGTACCCGTCATCAAAAGTGACCAGAACGGTCCCGCGGGGAAACCGGAGGTGGTTCAGCAGGTGGTGGGTGAATTCCTCCACCCCGGCAAGATGGTACCGGGTTTTGAGGATTTCCAGCTGATCCCGGAACCGGTCCGGATGGACAGCGAGTTCCTGGGTATCCCGGTCCAGGGCAGCCGTCCGGTGATAAAGCAGGATGATGGCCCCGGGCTGGAAGCCGGCCCTGAGGCCATCCCAGGCCTGGAAAACCTGCGCTCCCCATCTGGAGACCAGGGAGGCCATCAGGGGCAATATCCTTTGAAGGCCGGAGTGAAATACATGGAGCCGTAATCCGGGCTAAAGTACTAAAATTTTCCCTCGCGGTCCGCCAGGGGCGGCCTGCGTGGGTGCAGGCTTGAGATCAAAGGGTATGGCAGGCAACCAGGAAATGGATGGGGGAGCCGGGTAGGCTTACCAAAATCCGTTCTTCCTGATTCTTATCCCTATTTTTGAGCCGCAAATCCCAGGCCCATGATCCTCAAAAACAAAAAGGTGCTGGTCACCGGCGCGGATGGCTTCATCGGAAGCCATCTGGTGGAACGGCTTCTGGAGGAAGGGGCTTCGGTCAGGGCCCTGGTGTTTTACAACGCCTTCAATTCCTGGGGATGGCTGGACAGTCTTTCCAGGGAAAAGAAAGATGCCATCGAAGTGATCTGCGGAGACATCCGGGATCCCTCCTGCGTTGCCGGGGTCATGAAGGGAATGGACCTGGTTTTTCACCTGGCGGCCCTGATCGGAATTCCCTTCAGTTACCAGGCTCCGGACAGTTACCTCGAAACCAACGTCAAGGGCACCCTTCATGTCCTCCAGGCTGCCCGCCAGGCCGGAACCTCCCGGGTCCTGGTCACCTCTACCTCGGAAGTTTACGGAACCGCGAAGTACGTTCCGATGGATGAGGAACATCCGCGCCAGCCCCAATCGCCCTATAGCGCCACCAAGATCGCAGCCGATTGCCTTGCGGAATCCTTCCGGCGGAGCTTTGATCTGCCCGTGACGATCGTCCGGCCTTTCAATACCTATGGCCCCCGGCAATCGGCCCGGGCCATCATTCCCACGATCATCACCCAGCTGCTCGCCGGCCGGGATGAAATCCGGCTGGGCTCCCTCCATCCTACCCGGGACCTGGTATTCGTTTCCGATACCGTGGCGGGATTTCTGGATATCGTCCGCTCAGACCAGACCCTCGGGATCGACCTCAATATTGCCACCGGTACGGAAATCTCCATGGAAACCCTCGCCGCTTCCCTGATCCGCATCATCCGGCCCGAGGCCCGGGTGGTCCTGGACCCCGACCGCCTCAGGCCCGGAAAAAGCGAGGTGGAAAGGCTCCTGGGCGATCCGGGACGGCTCCAAACCCTGACCGGCTGGAAACCCCGCCATAACCTGGAAGCGGGCCTGAAGGCTACCGTTGCCTGGTTCCGGGAACCAGCCCATCTGAACCATTATAAACCGGACCTGTTTAACCGATGATCCCGCTTTCCGCTCCCAATATCGCAGGCAACGAATGGACCTATATCAAGGATTGCCTGGACACCGGATGGGTGTCCTCCGCGGGAGCCTATGTCGGAAGAATGGAGGAAGCGGTGGCCCGCTACACCGGGTCCCCTTTTGCGGTCGCCACCTCCAACGGGACCACGGCGCTTCATATCAGCCTCTTGCTGGCCGGGGTCCAGGCTGGAGATCTGGTCCTTTCCCCGGACATTACTTTTGTGGCTCCCGTCAACGCGATCAAATACCTGGGAGCGGACCCCCTCCTGGTCGATTCGGATCCGGAGAACTGGCAGATGGACCTGGAAATCCTGGAATCTTTTTTGGCCGCCGAATCCGAAATCAGGCCCGGGGGATGCTTCCATATGGCCAGCGGAAAGCGGATCGGGGCCCTTCTCCCGGTCCATGTGCTCGGTGCCATTTGCGATATGGAGCGGTTGATGGCAATTTCCGGAAGATACAGGGTCCCTGTGGTGGAGGATTCCACGGAGGCCCTCGGCAGCAGGTACCGGGGCCGTCACGCGGGAACTTTCGGGCTCCTGGGATGCTTCAGCTTCAATGGCAACAAGATCATTACCACCGGAGGGGGTGGCATGGTCGTCACCGCGGATTCCGGAATCGCCCGCCGCTGCAAACACCTCACCACCCAGGCCAAGGCCGGGACGGGGGAATACTTCCACGACGAGGTCGGATACAATTACCGGATGGTGAACCTGCTCGCGGCCATGGGAGTGGCCCAGATGGAGCAGCTCCCTGCTTTTTTGGACCGCAAGGCTGAAATTACCCGGATTTATAATGAGGCCTTCGCCGGTCTGGAAGGAATCCGGTTCCGGCAGGATGTCCCGGGTTCGGTACCCAATCATTGGCTTTATACCATCCAGGTGCCGCGGCTCCGGCAACTCCGGGAATACCTGGAGTCCGGGGGGATCGAATGCCGTCCGCTGTGGGTCCCCATGCACCTGCTTCCTGCTTTCCGCGATTCCCGTTTCCTGACCCGGAACAACCAATCTGAATATCTTTATCAGCATGCCATCAGCCTCCCCTGCTCGACCCACCTGACCGATGCGCAACAACAGGAGGTGATCGGCAGCCTGATCCGTTTCTTCCATGGGTAAGCCGTTCCATATCCTGCTGCTGGGCGCAGCCAAAAGGGTCTCCATCGCGGAGAAGCTGATGGCTTGCGGAAATTCCCGGGGTCTGGATACCCGGTTGTTTTCCTATGAACTGGATCCCTATGTTCCCATCGCCTCCGTGGCCCAGGTCCTGGTTGGCCTGAAATGGAACGACCCGGCCATTCTGGAGGATCTGGAGCGGATGCTGGAAAAACATGCCATCGGGATGGTGCTGCCCTTTGTGGATCCCGCCATCGGGGTGGCCAGCAGGCTGGCTGTCCTGCACCCGAAAGTTTTCATACCCATCCCCGGCCCGGAGACCTGCGAACTGATGTTCGACAAGATCGCCGCGGACGCCTGGTTCCGGTCCCAGGGTTTCCCGGTCCCTCCGGGTACCGGCAAATTTCCCCTGATCGCAAAGCCAAGGTTCGGTTCGGCCAGCAAGGGCCTGATCATGATACCGGATGCGCCACATCTGGAAGAATGGCTCCGGTCGGGGAGGGCCGGCGATTACCTGGTCCAGCAATGGATCCAGGCTGAGGAATACACGGTGGATGGCTATGTCGATCCGGGGGGCCGGATCATCGCCCTGGTGCCCCGCAAAAGGCTCGAGGTCCAGGGTGGGGAAGCCACCAAATCCATCACCCAGCGGGAGCCCCAGATCCTGCAGCTCTGCGACAGGATCCTGGCTTCAAGCCTGCTTCGCGGGCCGGTTACGCTTCAATTTTTAAAAGAAACAGACTCCGGAAGGGTGCTGTTGATGGAGATCAATCCCAGGCTGGGGGGAGGGGTCCTGACCTCCATTGCTGCGGGAGCCGATATCGCAGCTTATCTTGTGAACGATTTCCAGGGAATCCCCAATACCCGGCAGGACCATTGGAAGGAACACGTGATCATGACCCGGGCCTTCCGCGAATTTTATTTTTATGCAGATAATCATTGACCTGGACGGAACGATTTGCACCGAGGAAAAACAGTTCAGCAGGAGCCTGGCCCGTCCGCTTCCCGGAGCTTCCGGTCAAATTTCAAGGCTGATGGAGGAGGGCCATACCGTGATCATTTATTCCGCGCGGAGCTGGCAGGAATTTGAAATGACCCGGGACTGGCTGGCCCGCTACCAGATCCCCTACAGCCAGCTGGTTATGGGAAAACCCACCGGCGATCTTTGGATCGATGACCGGGCGGTCCGGTTCACGAACTGGGAGGAAATGGGTGAACAGATCGATAAAGCCGCAAAGAAATAGGCCATGGAACCGGTATTTATTATCGCGGAGGCCGGGGTGAACCATAACGGAAACATGGACCTGGCCAAAAAGCTGATCGGCGTGGCCCGGGACTCCGGAGCCGATGCCGTCAAATTTCAGACCTTCATCGCGACGCAGGGGATTTCCCGGTACGCGAAGAAAGCCCCTTACCAGGAAAAGGAAACCGGGTCAGCTGAAAGCCAGCTGGATATGGTTCGAAAACTGGAGCTTTCCTTTAACCAGTTCCGGGAACTGAAGGACTATGCGGACCAGCTGGGCATCCTGTTTTTATCCACTCCATTTGATCTGCCCAGCATCGCCTTTTTGAAGGAATTGGGGATCCCCTTCGGAAAGATTCCATCCGGTGAAGTGACCAACCTCCCCTACCTCATCCGGATGGCCCAAAATTTTCCGGACCTGATCCTCTCCACGGGGATGACGACCCTGAAGGAAGTCTCCCGGGCCCTGGAGGTACTGGTTCAAAACGGCGCCGGAAAGGACCATATCGTGGTGCTCCATTGCAACACCGAATATCCCACCCCCTTCCGGGATGCCAACCTCAGGGCCATACAGACGATTGCCCGGGAACTCGGGGTAAGGACCGGCTATTCGGATCATACGCTGGGAATTGAGGCTGCTGTGGCGGCCGTGGCCCTGGGTGCGGTGGTTGTTGAAAAACATTTCACCCTGGACCAGGGGATGGAAGGGCCGGATCACAGGGCCTCCCTTTCCCCGGGGCAACTCCGGGAACTGGTCCTGGCCATCCGGAATGTGGAAATTGCCCTGGGCACCGGGATCAAGGAGCCCACCGCAAGCGAACTCCGGAATATGGAAATCGCCCGCAAGAGCCTGGTTGCTTCCCGGGCAATCCGTAAGGGGGAACTCTTTACGGAGGAGAACCTCACCGTCAAAAGGCCAGGCAACGGGATCTCTCCCATGCGGTGGTTCGATCTGCTGGGAAAGAAGGCCATCAGAAATTTCGGGGAAGATGAACTTATAGAACTCTGACCCATGGCCACCAGGATCCTCGCAGTCACCGGCACCAGGGCCGAATATGGCCTGCTCCAACCCCTGCTCCGGCTCCTGGGATCCGATCCCCGTTTCGACCTGCGCCTGATTGTCACCGGGGCCCATCTTTCCGGGACATTCGGCCTGACCTACCGCCAGGTCCTCAGGGACGGTTTTTCCATAGCAGCCCGGGTTCCCATTGAAACGAAAGGGGACCGGCCTGCCGATATCGCTGTTGCTTCAGCCCGGGCCCTGGAAGGGATGGCCCGGGTTTTTTCGAAGATGAAGCCGGATTGGGTCCTGCTGCTGGGAGACCGGTATGAGACCCTGTCCGCGGCCATTGCTGCCCATCTTTGCGCCATCCCCATTGCCCATATCAGTGGAGGAGAGGTCACCGGAGGTGCCACGGATGATGCTTTCCGCCATGCCATTACCAAAATGTCCATGCTCCATTTCACCGCAACTGAGGCCTACCGCAGGCGGGTGATCCAGCTCGGGGAATCGCCCTCCCGGGTTTTCCGGGTGGGCGCCCTGGGAAT
Source organism: Chitinophagaceae bacterium (assembly GCA_025451655.1). Taxonomy (GTDB): domain Bacteria; phylum Bacteroidota; class Bacteroidia; order Chitinophagales; family Chitinophagaceae; genus JANWKA01. The sequence continues at coordinate 11,416 of JANWKA010000049.1, forward strand.
TGACAACATCCGGTCCATTCCGCCCCTGGACCCCCGGGTCCTTGAAAAGGGTCTTGGCATTTCTCTCCGGGAACCTTTTTTGCTGGTGACCTTCCACCCGGTGACTCTGGACCGGGAAAAGCCCGCGGCCCAGTTCCGGGTCCTGCTTGATGCCCTGGAGCAGCTTTTCCCGATGAAAATGGTGATGACTTATCCCAATGCCGATGCGGGGGGAAAGTCCATCATCCGGATGATTGAAAAATTTGCCGCCCGCCACAGGGGCCTGGTGGCGGTCACCCCTTCCCTTGGCCAGGAGCGCTACCTTTCCCTGATGCGGATCGCCGGGGCGGTGGTAGGCAATTCCTCCAGCGGGATTGTGGAAGCCCCGTTTCTTCATATCCCCACCGTGGATATCGGCAACCGGCAGTCAGGCCGCATCGCAGCTGCCAGTGTGATCCATTGCAAACTGGAAAAGGGGGCCATCCTTCGGTCGGTCCGAAGGGCCCTGTCCCCGGATTTCGCTACATTTATCCGGGGGGTCAGAAATCCCTATGGCAAAGGCGATACGGCTCCCAAAATCCTGAAGATCATCCTGCGGTTTGCCCCGCTCCAAAATATTCAAAAAGGTTTTTTTGACCTGGACCATGGTTGACTGGAAAAAATTCACGATTGACGCGAGTGCAACGGTAAAACAGGCCATGAGGCAACTGGATACCCTGGGGAAAGTAGGCGCCGTCCTCTTTGCCGTGGATCGTTCCGGGAAGCTGCTCGGCTCAGTCACCGACGGGGATATCCGCAGGGGTTTCCTGGAAGGGGCAGGCCTCCTGGATTCGCTGGGAAAGGTGCTCCATGCTCCCTGCAGGTCCCTGCCCCGCGACGGAAAGACCGGACCGGAACTGGAGCGGCTGAGACGCGATCAGATCCGCTATGTCCCGGTCCTCGGGCCGGAGGGAAGGATGGAGGAAATCCTGGACCTCCAGGCCCGCGCCGCGCTTCCCGTTGAGGTCATCCTAATGGCCGGAGGGAAAGGGGAAAGGCTCCGGCCCCTCACCGAGGATATCCCCAAACCCCTGCTGCCGATCGGGGAAAAACCCATCCTGGAACACAACCTGGACCGGTTGGCAAAGTACGGGTTCGGGGAGGTTCACGTGAGCCTCCATTATAAAGGACAGCAGATCCGGGATTATTTCGGGGACGGATCCTCCCGCAACCTCCGGATCCGGTACATCGAGGAGACGGAACCCCTGGGCACGATCGGAGCGGTGAGCCTGATCAGTGAATTCAAACAGGAGCACGTGCTGATCATGAATGCTGACCTGCTGACCAATATCGATTTTGAGGATTTCTATGCCACCTTTCTTGCCGCGGATGCCGACATGTGTGTCGCATCCACCCTGTATCATGTGGACGTGCCCTATGCTGTCCTGGAGTCTGGCCTGGACAACCGGGTCAGGGCCATTGCCGAAAAACCCACTTATACCTATTATTCCAACGCCGGCATCTACCTGGTCAAACGATCCTTCCTGGAACTGGTTCCCCGGCAGGTTCATTTCGATATCACCGACCTGATGGAAAAAGGACTTTCCTGTTCCAAGACCATCATTCATTATCCCATCCTGGGATACTGGCTGGATATCGGCAGGATCCAGGATTATCAGAAAGCCCAGCAGGACATCAAGCACCTCAATTTGTAACCGGAGTGGAACCGCTGTTCATCATACCCGCCCGGGGGGGATCCAAGGGAATTCCCGGTAAGAACATCAAGCCCCTGGCCGGCATCCCCCTGCTGCATTACAGCATTTCCTACGCCAGGCAGTTCGCCTCCGATGACCATATTTGCCTGTCCACGGACAGCGAAGCCATCATCCGCTCGGCAAAGAAAATGGGTTTGAAGGTTCCCTTCATCCGGCCCTCCCATCTGGCCACCGACCATACCGGAACTTACCCCGTGATCCGTCATGCCCTGCAAATGTTTGCCCTGAAACCGGAAGTTTTCGATCCCATCGTGCTGCTGCAGCCGACCTCGCCATTCCGCCTGAAAAAGCATCTGGAGGAAGCCCTTGAACTTTACGCTCCCGGGGTGGACATGGTGGTTTCTGTAATGGAATCCGCTGCCAATCCCTATTTCAACCTTTATGAAGAGGATCCGCAGGGATCCCTGAGGATTTCCAAGGGAGAAGGCCCGTATGTCTCCCGGCAGTCCGCCCCGCGCGTTTACCAGTTCAATGGTTCCCTCTATCTGATCAACCCCGCCTCGCTGGTGTCCCATGATTCCTTCCGGGAATTCCGGATGGTGCGAAAATATGTCATGGACCGGGCCTTCAGCGTGGATCTGGACACTCCGCAGGACTGGGAGTTCGCCGAATGGGCAGCCACCACCCGCTTCCGGCATTTGCCTGAAAAATTGCCTTCCCATGGTTAAATTTCTCCTGGATTGCCTGATCCGTATTGCTGCCCTGCTCAGGACCGGGTATCATGTTTTTTCCGGGAGAAGGGAACTGAAGGACCGGCTGACCTATCGAAGAGATCCGGGCCGCAGGAGGGTCTTCATTCTGGGAAACGGCCCGGGCCTGACCGGTGACGAGGAACGCCTGCGGGATGCCATCAGGGCCACGGACTCCATCGGACTGAACCGGTTCGCGGAGTCCGAATTGTTTACCCGGCTGCAGCCCCGGCTTTATGTCCTTTGCGATCCGGTCTTCTGCGGCAGGGAAGCGGATGTGGAATCTCCTGGCCTGCTGGCCATGCGCCGCAAATTGTTCGAGGCCATCCGGTCCAGGCTGGACTGGGATATGACCCTGCTGGTTCCCTCCTACGGGAAGTCGGAGATTGCGGACAGGCTCTCCCATCCCCGGCTGAAGGTCCTTCCCTTCAATAGCGCCAAACTGGATCACCGGCTCATGGCCTGGATCAAATATCCCCTGTTGCGGAAAAATTGGGCCTGTTTCAGCCTGAATAATGTGATGGTGGCTTCCATCTACCTCAGCATCAACCTCGGATACCGGGAGATCATCCTCGTGGGCGCCGACCATTCCTGGTCCGAGCAAATGCGGGTGGATGATCAAAACCGGATCTGCATGGAAGATCCCCATTTTTATGACGGGGCCCAGAAACCTCCGCAGGTCGTTTTGTCAGAAGGCAGGGCCCCATACGGGGCTGCTGCCTTTTTCCAGGACCTGGTCAACACGTTCACCATGTATCAGGAACTCCAGGGATACGCCAGGAAAATGGGGGTCAGGGTCTGGAATGCCAGCTCCAGGTCTTATATTGATGCCTTCGAACGGCTCCGGGAGATACCCCCGATTCAACCCTGACCCATGGGCATCGTCCGCCGTCAAAGCATCAAATCCACTGTTGTCACCTATGCAGGATTCCTGGTCGGAGCCCTGAACTATTACCTGCTGGCGCGGTTCCTGACCAAGGAAGAGGTGGGCCTTACCCGGATCCTGTTCAATGTGTGCAGCCTGCTGGCCGGTCTCTGCGCACTGGGTTCCCTGGCGGCTTTCACCCGGTATTTCCCCTATTACCGGGAAAAGGAGGAAGGCAGCGGAAAAAATGAGCTGCTCTTCTGGGTCACGGCGGTGAACCTCCTGGGTTTTGTGGTGATGGTGATCCTTTCTTTGGCCTTTCGCCACCTGATCATCCGCAAGTTCATCGGCAATTCCGCGCTGTTCATCCGTTATTTTTACCTGGTTTACCCATTCACTTTCCTGCTGGCCGGATACAACCTTTTTGAAAATTTCGCCAATAACCTGCACCGCACTGCACTGACCAGTTTCCTCAGGGAGACGGGCATGCGCCTGGCCGTGCTGGTCTGCATCCTGCTTTACCTGTTTCACGTGCTGGGTTTTACCGGGTTCATTTCCCTGTTTTCCCTGGTCTATGGAGCCGTGCTGCTCCCCCTGCTGGTCATCCTTTCCATCCGCAAAAGGCTGGCCATGGACCCCAAACGGAGCGACCTGACCCGCACGATGGCCAGGAAAATGACCCTTTACAGCGGATATATTTTCAGCGGGAGCATTTTTCTGCTCGTTTCGCAGAACATCGACGGAATCATGATCGGAAGTCTCCGGGGCCTGCAGTACACCGCGGTCTTCGAACTGGCCAACTATATCGCGATGGTTCTGATGGTTCCCCAGCGAAGCATCGCGGCGATCGCCAACCCCCTGATCGCTACGGCCTGGAAAGAGGGGGATCTCGGCCAGATCGCCAATCTTTACCGCAAATCCGCGATGACCCAGCTGATTCTGGGGATGGGCATCCTGGGGATCATCTGGATCAACGTGGATAATATATTCCATTTCCTTCCGGCATACCAGGGCGGGAAATACATCATCCTCATCCTCGGAATGGCCCGGCTGATTGACCTCGGCACCGGGCTGAACTACCAGATCCTGGTTAATTCCCGGATCTGGAGACTGGATTTCTTCGCCTCCGTCACCCTGGTGGTGGGTTTCATCTTCCTGAACTATGTCCTGATCAAAAAATACGGGATGATCGGTTCAGCCTGGTCCACCCTGGCAGCCCTCACCACCTACAATGTGGTGCGGTTCCTGTTCATCCGGTGGAAATTCAGGCTCCAGCCCTTCAGCCTGCTGACCCTGGCTGCCCTGGGTTTAGGCCTGGGATCCTGGCTGGTTTCCAGCCTGGTTCCCAGGATTCATTTGGTGCTCCTGGACATGGCCCTTCGCACCGGGGTTTTTGTACTCCTCTTCGGGGCAGGAGTGCTGGGGTTCCGGTTATCGGAGGATATCAGCCAGACCTGGAAAAATTTCCGCTCCCGGATCCGGGCCATTTCCCTTTAGCTCCACTTTCGCTGATCCTTCCGGCACCGGCATACCTTTTTTTCCAATAAGATGCAGTCAGGTCGCTGATCGTCACCCCGGCACTGGTCGAGGCATGGACGAACCGGTCGTTGCCCAGGTAGATGCCCACATGAATGATCCTTTTGAATGCCCGGCGCCTCCGGGTGCTGGAAAGCGCATGAAAGAATACCAGGTCCCCCTCCCGCAGATCATCCCGAGGCACCCGGATACAGTCCTGGTATTGGGAGGCGGCCGTCCTGGGCAATCCGGCAATATTGAAGACCGTCGCATAGAGCAGCTGCGTGAAAGCGGAACAGTCGATTCCCTCCCGGTCCGTTCCCCCCAGCCGGTAGGGAGTGCCCCACCAGTAATCGATGAAATGGTAAAGCTCCAGATTGGAAATGGCGGAATCCTCCACCCCCAGGACCCTGGCATATTTTTCCTGGAGGGCCTGATCGCCTCCGGGCGTTGGCGCAGGAGGATAAATTACCGGCGCCTGGCTCTGATAACCGGTGCTGCCATGGGAGGAAGTTTTCCCGGTCCGATCCAGGACGATCCCCGGAATGAACCGGGGAGATTCCGGATCCCGGGCAGCAGTTTCGCCCGCAGGACCCTTTCTGAAAAGGGCGCAACCGGAGCATAGGAGGATGCAGGGCAAAACCATCCGCCAGGGGATATATCCGGTCCGGTTCATAGGGGGATCAATATAAGCGAAAAAAAATTCCGGAAGTTCTAACCGGGGTCATTCAGGATCCGCAGGGTCTGTGGATAAGTAAAGGGGTGATAATTTCCATAATTTTGCAGGATTGTCTTGCTTTGAGGTCCCGAAAGATTGAAGTGATGCCGCGTTTTTCCCATTTGCATGTTCATACCAAATATTCCCTGCTCGACGGAGCGGCGGATATCGGAAGGCTCTATGAAAAGGCGGTTGCTGACGACATGCCGGCCATCGCCATCACGGACCACGGCAACATGTTCGGGGTCTTCCAGTTCGTGGCCGAAGCTTCCCGGTACAGGCTGAACCCGGGGGATCCGAAAGATAAACGCCTCCGGATCAAACCCGTCGTGGGTTGTGAGTTCTACGTGGTCGAAAACCGGTTCCGCCAGCAATTCACCCGGGAGGACCGCGACCAGCGCTTCCACCAGGTGATGCTGGCCAAAAATGATCAGGGTTACCGCAACCTGGTGAAGCTTTGCTCCCTGGGATACCTGGAAGGGCTTTACGGCAAATATCCCCGGATTGACAAGGACCTGATCGGGAAATACCATGAGGGGCTGATCGCCACGACCTGCTGTTTGGGCGGCTCCGTTCCCAAGGCCATCCTGAGGAAGGGAGCGGAGGAGGGAGAAAAGGAGTTCCGCTGGTGGCTCGGGCTCTTCGGTGCCGATTATTACGTAGAAATCCAGCGGCACGGGATCCCCGACCAGGACCGGGTGAACGAGGTCCTGCTCAGGCTGGCCGCCAAGTACCAGGTGGCGGTGATCGCATCCAACGATTCCCATTACGTGGAGCAGGGCAATTACAATGCCCACGATATCCTGCTCTGCATCAATACGGGGGAAATGGTTTCCACTCCCAGCATCAAGGAATTCGCCGATGATGATATCCAGGTGAAGAATAAGCGTTTCGCTTTCTATAACGACCAGTATTTCTTCAAGACCACGGCGGAAATGTCCCGGCTTTTCCAGGACATCCCCGAAGCGATCGACAACACCAACCGGATCGTTGACCAGATCGACCTGCTGGATTTGAGGAAAAATATCCTGCTGCCCAATTTTCCCCTTCCGGAAGGCTTCCTCAGCCAGGACGAATACCTCCGGCATCTCACCACGGAGGGAATGCGGACCCGGTACGACCAGATCACACCGGAACTCGGGGACCGGGTCCGGTTTGAGCTGGATACCATCTCCAGGATGGGTTTTGCGGGTTATTTTCTCATTGTCGCCGATTTTATCCGGGCCGGCAGGGAAATGGGGGTGGTCATCGGGCCCGGCAGGGGTTCCGCCGCCGGATCGGTGGTGGCCTATTGCACCGGGATCACCAACATCGACCCGATCAAATACAACCTCCTGTTCGAGCGCTTTCTGAACCCGGACCGGAAATCCATGCCGGATATCGACACCGATTTCGACGACGAAGGCCGCCAGAAAGTGATCGATTACGTGGTTGAAAAATACGGACGCAACCAGGTGGCCCAGATCGTAACCTATGGAACCATGGCAGCCCGCAGCAGCATCAAGGATGTAGGCCGGGTGCTTTCACTGACCCCCACGGAGACCGCCCTCCTCAGCAAGCTGGTGCCGGAGCGCCCGGGCATTGTGCTGGACCGGCTCCTCCACGCCCCGCTCACCGGGACAAAGGACAGTCTGGAGGAAGTCGAGCATCTGAGAGGCCAGGACCTGGAGAACATGATGAAACTGCGACAGATCGCCAAGGGTAATGATATCCAGGCCCGGACCCTCCGGGAAGCTGCCTTGCTGGAAGGTTCGGTTCGCAATACCGGGATCCATGCAGCCGGAATCATCATCGCTCCAACCGATCTGACCGAACTGATGCCGGTCTGCGCCTCCAGGGAATCCACCCTGATGATCACCCAGTTTGAAGGAGGCATCATCGAGAATGCCGGGGTGATCAAAATGGATTTTCTCGGCCTGAAAACCCTCAGCATCATCCGGAGTGCGGCCCAGCTCGTGGAAAAGAACCACGGCATCGAGATCGATATCGACCGCATTGCCCTGGATGACCGTCTTACATATAACCTGTTTCAACAGGGGGAGACCCTGGCCATATTCCAGTTCGAATCTCCCGGCATGCAGAAATACCTCAGGGAGCTGCGACCCGATAAACTGGACGACCTGATCGCCATGAACGCCCTGTTCCGCCCGGGCCCAATGGATTATATCCCCCAATTCATCCGCCGCAAGCATGGATTGGAGGCCGTGGTATATGATCTTCCCGAGATGGAGGAAATCCTGAAAGAGACTTATGGGGTGACCGTTTACCAGGAACAGGTCATGCTCCTGAGCCAGCGGCTTGCCGGCTTTTCCAAGGGAGATGCGGATGTGCTGCGCAAGGCGATGGGGAAAAAGCAGAAGGAGGTCCTGGATAAAATGAAGTCCCAGTTCATGCAGGGCTGTGCCCAAAACGGATTCTCTCCCAGGACCTGTGACAAGATCTGGGGGGATTGGGAATCTTTCGCCCAGTATGCCTTCAACAAATCCCATTCGACCTGCTATGCCCTGGTGGCCTACCAGACTGCCTACCTCAAAGCCCATTATCCTGCGGAGTTCATGGCCGCGGTCCTCAATTACGCCAGCAACATTGAAAAGGTCACCTTTTACATGGAGGAATGCCGCAGGATGGGCCTCAAAGTCCTCGGACCGGATGTCAATGAGTCCCAAAAAGGATTTGCCGTCAATGCCCAGGGGGAGATCCGCTTCGGCCTCGGGGGCCTGAAGGGGGTCGGATCGGTTGCTGTGGAAAACCTGCTGGAGGAAAGGCAGCGGGGCGGTCCCTTCCGCAGCGCCTTCGATCTGGCAGGGAGGGTGAACCAGCGCACGGTGAACAAAAAATCCCTGGAATCCCTGGTCCTCTCCGGGGCCTTTGACGGGTTCAAGGATTTGGACCGGGCCCAGTATTTCCACCAGGGGGAACGCGACAAAACAACCGGTCTGGAAAAGATCATCCGGTTCGGTAACCAGGTCCAGACTGCCGGGGCCAGGCCCACGGAGTCCCTGTTCGGATCCGGAGAGGTTCCCGGGATGAAAACGCCCGAGATCGAACCCTGTTCCCCCTGGCCCCTCATGGAACGCCTCAACCGGGAGCGGGAAGTCACCGGTATTTTCCTTTCCGGAAACCCGCTCGACCCTTTCCGCTTCGAGATGGATCATTACCATATTCAGCCCATCTGGCAATTCAATGAACATTCCCGGATGCTGGCCGAAAACCCGGCCGCGGGGGCATCGAATGGAACCCAGTTCCGCCTGGCGGGATATGTAACCAGCGCCGAACATAAGACCTCCCAGAAAAACAAAAAGTACGGTAAGGCCCAGATCGAGGATTTTTCCGGAAGCACCGAACTCCTGCTGCTCGGGGACGACTACGTGAAGCTCGGGGCCTTTTTTCAGAAGGATTTTTGCCTTTTTATCGCGGGAAGTTTCAGGATCAGGCCTTACCGGGAGGATGAATATGAATTCAGGATCAGTTCCATCCAGTTGCTGGAAGACCTGAAAAAGAAACAGACCAGGCAGATCATCCTTTCCGGGGAAGCTTCCCGGATTTCTTCCGGGCTGGTGGATTTTCTCACCCTGCATGAGCGGAATCATCCCGGGAAAACCGAGCTGCGATTCGAACTGACCGATTCGGAAGGACAAATGTCGGTTTGCCTGCGGGGCACCCAGCGACCCGTTGAGGTGAATGACCTGCTGACCGATTTCCTCAGTGTCCAGCCTGGCCTGGCCATTCAGGTCGTCCTGGCGGATTTCAGGCTGTCAAAAATGCAGTAAATTGCGTTGGATTGGAATTTGATACCATAACGAAGAAAAACAGCGATTTCACCGACCTAAATAAAGCAACATGTCATTAGAACTCACCGATCAGAACTTCCAGCAGGAAGTATTGACTTCCAAGCAGTTGAATGTAGTAGATTTCTGGGCTGAATGGTGTTCTCCCTGCCGGGCGATTGGACCGGTGATCGAGGAACTGTCCAAGCAATATGCGGGTAAGGTCAAGGTAGGAAAAGTGAATGTGGATTTCAACCCTGAAATTTCCATGAATTACGGCATCACTTCCATACCCGCCATTCTATTCATCAAGGATGGAAAGGTGATCGACAAGCATATTGGAAGCGCTCCCAAATCGGTATTGGAAAAGAAGATCCAGGCTCATATCTAGCCCCGGGATTCTCCTGTAACATCAGCATGAACAGGCAGATGGTCTGAAGCCCGGGATGGTGAGGCCATGTCCGGCCAGAGTCCCGGTTGGGCATTGCTGCCCCGGGAACGGTGAATACCTCATCCGAATTCCATCGATTTCCCGTTTTGGGAAAATAGTACCGAAGCCGCAACCGTTGATTCCAGGATAAGGGAGCAGGCAATACCGGGAGACCCGATTCCGTTAATAACAGGCACCCATTGAACTGTTTATTTTTCTCATCCAGGGCAAAATGGAAGAGTGAAGGCTCCGATGAATCCCCTGACCTGCCCATGAAGGGCGAGGCCTTGGATTTTAACCCTGATTTTGATTGCTGTCATCCAGTCAGGGGCCTGGTCTGATCAGGATTGGACCGGGATTTCCGAGTATAACCGCAATTCAGCATGAAAGCCAGGTTAACCCCTCCCCTCACCAAACCCGGCCGGTTCCTGCTTGTTTTGATCCTCCTGTTCCCCCTGGCCCGGATGGCCCCGGCCCAGCGAAAATGCGGCTGGGACCAGGCAGTTTCTGATGCCATCGCCCGGCACCCGGAACTGCGGGCCCAATGGGAGGAACTCCAAACCGGGCCCAGGCTTTCCCTGAGGCTGCTGCAGGCCACCCGGCTCAGTGCAGGGCCCGTCACCATCCCCGTAGTCGTCCATATTGTATTGCAGAATCCCTCCCTGGTTACGGATTCGGAGGTCCGCTCCCAGATCGCTGTGCTGAACCGGGATTATAATGCAGCCAACCCGGACACCGCGGAGATCCCGGGGCCTTTCAAGCCCCTGCTCGGGGAAATGCAAATGGATTTTTGCCTGGCCCGCAGGGATCCGCAGGGGAATCCCACCCAGGGTATCGTCCGGGTGGCCACCAGCCAGAGTCAATTCAGCGTGACCAATGCCTGCCAGGGCGTGAAGCATCAAGGCTCGGGGGGATCGGATGCCTGGAACGATTCTTCCTACCTGAATATCTGGGTTTGCAACCTGGAATCAGGTTATCTCGGAGTGACCACCCCTCCAGGAATGTACCCGGAAGACGAACAGGGTGTGGTGATCCAGTATACTGCATTCGGGACTGTTGGCAACCTGGACGCCAACTATGATCTGGGCAGGACCACCACCCATGAAATCGGTCATTACTTCAATCTCCTGCATCCCTGGGGTGCAGGCGATGGGACCTGCAGCCCGGGGGATTATGTGGGGGATACTCCCCCGCAACAATATCCGGTTTATGGCTGCCCGGCTTTTCCCGACCTGGACCCTTGTTCCTCCTCCCCGCCTGGCATTCTCTTCAATGACTTCATGGAATACACAGATGACGACTGCATGCACCTGTTCACCCGGGGGCAAGTGGCCCGGATGCAGGCCAGCCTCTATTCCCAGCGCGCTCCCCTGCTTTCCAGCCAGGGCTGCGTTCCCGTGGTCCTTTCCGCCCTGGATGCCCGGGTCGATGCGGTGCTGTCTCCTTCCGGGAAAATCTGTTCTTCCCTGGTCAACCCGGTAGCCGTCCTGGAAAACCGGGGGCTGGACACCCTGACCAGCGTAAACCTCTCCTACCAGCTGGACCAGGGCCCGCCCATCCCCTATCACTGGACCGGGATGCTGCCCTCACTCGGCTCGGACACGATCCCCCTTTCCTCCTTTACGGTGACCGGGGGAAACCATATCCTCACGATCTATTCCTCCAATCCGAACGGGAGCCCCGATGAACAACCTTCCAATGATACGGCGTCTACTTCATTCCGTCTCGACCCCGTCGCCGTCCTACCCTTCTCGGAAGGATTTGAGGAGGCCGGGTTTCCACCCCCGGGCTGGGTGGTGGTAAACCCGGATGGGAGTTTTACCTGGGAGCAGGCCGGGTCCGCAGCCCACGGCGGGACCCATTCGGCATTCATACGCAATTTCGCGGACGCGCAAAACGGACCGGTGGATGACCTGGTCAGCCCGGTCTTCAATGTGGGTGCGGGGGATTCCCTGTTCCTGGGCTTCTGGCTCGCCGCCGCCGTGCAGACCGGCTTGCATGTTGCGGACAATCCCTGGGATACCCTGGAGGTTCTGGTCAGCACGGATTGCGGTCAAACGGGTAAGCTGGTATACCAGCACTGGGGCCCGAACCTGGTCACCGACAGCCTCCCCGACGGGGCTGAATTCGTGCCCAATTCCAGCCAGTGGAGGAAGGATTCCGTTGATCTTTCATCCTGGATCGGCCAGGGCAATTTCCAGGTCATTTTCCGCAACATTTGCAACAATGAAAATGATATTTACCTGGACGATATCAACCTCTATTCCAGGGCGGTAAATCCCAACCTTGCTGCCCGGGGGGTGCTTGTCGTTCCCAACCCAAGTTCCGGGAAGGTCACGGTTCTTTTTCTGAAAGTCACCCCGGCGCTCATAGGAGTCAATGTATATGATGCCTCGGGCCGCCTGGTGATCAGCCAGCCAGCATCAGCGGTGGAAAACAACAGGCTGGTATTAAATTTGGCAAATGATCCGGATGGAGTTTATTTTGTGGAAATCGTTTACAGGGACGGAAATACCGTGCGTAAACTGGTTAAAACAGGCGGAGGATCATGAGTCTGGAGCATCTGCAGCATATCCCGCAATCCCTGGAAAGGATCGCAGAAAAGATCAACTCGGGGGAAAGGATCACCCCGGAGGAGGGATTGCTGCTTTTTGAAAAGGGGGAAATGGGATTTTTAGGGAAACTGGCCAACCAGGTCCGGGAAAAGGTCCATGGCCACAAAACCTATTTTAACCGGAATTTCCACATTGAACCCACCAACGTCTGTGTGTTCAACTGCGCGTTCTGCTCCTATTCCCGGTCCTACAAGCACCGGGATGAGGGTTGGGAACTTTCCCTGAACCAGATGCTCGATCTGGTCAAAAGCTATGACGGGGTCCCCATTACTGAAGTCCATGTGGTCGGCGGGGTCCATCCCCGGTTGAACCTGGCCTTTTTCTGCGACCTGATGTCCTCCATCAAGGCCCGCCGCCCGGACCTCCATATCAAGGGCTTTACCGCGGTGGAATTGGATTATATGATTCGCAAGGCAGGGCTGACGATTGAGCAGGGCTTAAGGAAACTTCATGATGCCGGACTGGATTCCCTTCCTGGGGGTGGCGCCGAAATATTCCATCCGGAGATCCGGGAAAAAATATGCGCCGACAAGGTGGATGCGGAGGGCTGGCTGAATATCCATGAAACCGCCCACCGGATCGGCATGCCTTCCAATGCCACGATCCTTTATGGACATATCGAAGGTTATCTCCACCGGATCGACCATATGGACCGGCTGCGGTCCCTGCAGGACCGCACCCGCGGCTTCAACACCTTTATACCCCTGAAGTTCCGCAATCAGAACAACGATATGTCCTCCGTCCCGGAATCCTCCATCGTGGAAGACCTCAAAATGTACGCGGTCGCCCGGCTTTACCTGGATAATTTCGCGCATATCAAGGCCTATTGGGCCATGCTCGGGAAGCAGACCACCCAGCTTTCCCTCTCCTTCGGGGTGGATGATATCGATGGCACCCTGGATGATTCCACGAAAATTTATTCCATGGCCGGAGCCGAGGAACAACATCCTGCCATGACCACTTCTGAAATTGTGAGGTTGATTGAAAAATCCCGCCGGATCCCGGTGGAAAGGGATACCCTTTACAATGAGATCCGCAATTATTCGAAAAATCCGCTTCCTGAATTGGAAAATTCCGTTCCAGCTTAGCCCGAACCGGTAAAGAACCCTGAATGTTAAACGAAGAAGAAAAAAGATTCATCGCCTATTGGGAGGAAGTTTCCGGGAGAAAGAATTCCCTGATGATCCGGAAAATGCTTCCCGGGTTCATGTGGGGGTTCGTGCTGGGATGCGCGACCATTCTTCCTCCTTTCGCCCTCATGAAGAAAAAAAACCTTGAAATCACCCCGGGTATCCTGCTCATTTTCTTTTTCAGCATCCTGCTCATCGGCATTTTTGTAGGGTATTTACGCTGGAAGATTTACCTGGAAAAGAATGAGGAATTATACCGGCAGTTGAAATTGAGGATGCATTGAAAGCAAGCCCCTGCAACTTATAAATCGCCCTGGCAGGTCCGCCAGGGACGGTCAGGCTTCAAGAAATCAATTCAGGCTTCTGAAATCCACCGGAACCAGCTTGCTGACGCCGGCCTCCTGCATGGTAACCCCGTAGATTACATCCACAGCGGCCATGGTCTGCTTGTTGTGGGTCACCACGATGAATTGGGAATTATCCGAAAACTGCCGGATCATGTTGGTGAATTTCAGGACATTAAAATCATCGAGGGGGGCATCCACTTCATCCAGGATGCAAAATGGGGCAGGCTTGATCAGGTAAATCGCGAAGAGCAGGGCGGTAGCAACCATCGTCTTCTCTCCCCCGGAAAGCTGATTGATCACGGTGGGTTTTTTCCCCTTGGGCTGGGCAATGATTTCGATATTGGTTTCGGCGATATTTTCCGGAAGGGTCAGGATGAGGTCACATTGGTCCTCGTCGGTGAAGAGGGTTTTGAATACCCTGGAGAAATTATCCTTGACCTGGTGGAAAGTTTCCAGGAATTTCTGGTTAGCGGCCACTTCCACTTCCTCGATGGTTTTCATCAGGGATTCTCTGGCGGATACCAGGTCGTTTTTCTGGTCCTGGATGAATTCATGGCGCTTGCTGATCTCCTGGAAGGCTTCAATGGATGTAGGATTGATTTCTCCCATATTTTCCAGCCTTTTCCGGAATTTCCCGGCCCCTGCCTGGAGGTCTTCCACCGTGAGGTCACCGGATCTGGGCTGATCCAGGATTTCATCCAGGACCACCCGGAACTCCACGTTCAGCCTTTCCTTCATGGAAGCCAGCTGGAGCTTCAATTCGTTGATTTTTTCCCGGATGACGGCCAGCAGTTGTTCTGATTGTTCCCTTTCCCGGTTTTTGAGGCGGATTCCGCTCTCGGATTCTGCCACTACGTTGCGGAAGTTGTAGTAAGCCTGATCCATCTGGTTGAGCTTTTGCTCCTCCCCTTCCTTTTGACGGTTTAAGTCCAACAGGCTGCTTTGCGCCAATTCCAGTTTTTGCCCTGCCTCGGACATTCCGGTCCGGGCCTGCTCCAGTTGGCTGGAATTGGCGCTGAGCTGCTGCTGCAGGTCGCCGATTTGTCTGGAGGCAAACTCCAGTTCCTGGGCAAGGGCCTGCAGGGTGCTTTGCTGGCGGGTATGAAGCAAATGCTCCTCATGGAACCTTTGAGCGGCCTCGTTGAATTCCTGCTCTGCGACGAAAAACAAACCTTCGGCAAGGACTAGTTCTTCCCCTGTGGACTTCAGGGTGGCGCGGATCGTTTCAAGCTCTTCGCGGGTTTTTGAGATCCCTTCCATATTGGAATGGAGGGATTGCTGCATTTCAGCCAGGCGCAATGCGCTGGAGTCCATCAGGCCGCTGAGGTGCTCCTCCCGGTTTTGAACGCCATAAAGCCTGTTCTGAATTTCGGAAAGGCTGGTCCGGCATTGCTCGACCTGGTTTTCCTTCAACTGGTCGTGATATCCTTCGATCTCCCCCAGTTTACCGGAGATATCAAAATCAATATCCCGGACCTCCTTTTGCAGGGCCTCAATCTGGCCCAGCAGGAATTCCAGGTGCTTTCCCCTTCCGATCTTTTTCCCTTCAAAAAGGCCAACGGACCCACCCTGCAGGTAATATTTTCCCCGGATGGCCTTTCCGCTTTCCTCCAGGATCACTGCATCACCGGATGCCTGATCCATGGGATATCCTGCCCCTGCGATGAACACATTCCCCAAAAGCAGCTGCCCAAGCGGTTGATAGGCTTCCTCCAGTTCCAGAATCCCGAGGGCTGCAATGGTTCCTTCCGGGCCCTGGATATCGGATGGCTCCCCAGGAGTGATCTGATCCAGGATGAAAAAGTTGGCTTTGCCTTTCTGATGCTCCCCCAAAAGCCGGATGGCCCCAAGGGCTTCCTGGGCATTGCGCACGATATAATAGTTCAGGTAAGGTTCAAGAAGGTTCTCCAAAGCGGCCCGGTACTGATCCGGGCAAACCAGCACCTCGGAAAGGAGGGGAGCCCCTACCTGCCAGTCGGGGTTCCGGTTCAGGAACCTGATGCTTTCCGGGTATCCTTCCAGGTTATCCACCATGGATTTGAGCAGGTCATGCTCATTATTTTTGGCATCCAGGCTCCGGGTAGCCTGGACCAGGCGGGCCCGGAGCTGTTCGATCTCCGATTGGGCCTGCAGGACCTGGCCCTGGGTCTCGGTCTGGGACCGGAGCAATTGCTCCAGCTTTTCCTTTTTTCCGCAGAGGGATTGCTCCAGGGTTCCCTTTTCTGCAGCCAGCAGGGCAAGTTGCTCCTGATAGGCGTTCCGTTCCTCACCGGTCCGTTGCAGGGCCTGCTGCAGGTTCTGCACGGAGGTTTCGGTGACAGCGACTTTTTTTTCAGCCTCATACCGGGATTGCTGGGCCTCATGGACCTTGCCGCGCAGGGACTCCATGGCCAGCTTTTTGGTTGCAAATCCGGTTTTGGCCTCTTCGGACCGGATCCTGGACAGGGCGAGGGACCCGGTCAACCCGGTCAGGATTTCTTCCTGCTCCCGGTGGCGGTACCTTGTGGATTCTGCCTGGTCTTCCAGGTCCTTCAACTGTCGGGAGGCCTGGTCCAGGACTTGAAGTAAATGGGTTTCTCTCTCCCGCATATAGGTGATTTGCTGGGAGGCCAGGTTCTTTTCTTCC
>JANWKA010000050.1 GCA_025451655.1 Chitinophagaceae bacterium
AAACTGAGACACTACCAGAATTCGGCACATGCCGCAAATTCGATATATTTGTTTTATGCTCAAATCCCTGAAGATCATCTGGAGCACCCTGATCATGGCCCTGCAGGAATTACGGGTCAACAAGATGCGAACTTTCCTTTCCCTGCTCGGGGTAACGATTGGTATATTCTGCATCATAGCCGTTGGAGCCAGTACCGACAGCCTGGAAAGAAATATCCGGGATGAAGTCAATGCACTTGGTACCAACGTCATTTATGTGGAGAAATGGTCCTGGGGCGGCGGTAGCGGGCCATATGAATGGTGGAAGTTTGTGAACCGTCCGGAGGTGAAATATCAGGAGTTCCTGAGACTTACACAGCGCACCAAATCAGCAAGCGATTTCGCCTACATTTATTCAGCAGACAGCAAACGGCTCGTTTACGGGGATAATTACCTCCAGGGGGTGACCATGATGGCGGTTACCGAAGGATTTTCCGACATGCAGGATCTCAAGATCCAGGCAGGCAGGTATTTTTCCCCCACCGAATGCACCAGCAATATTCCGGTGGCCATTGTAGGGGCGAAGATCTGGCAGGACCTTTTTCTAACCCCGGAGAACGCCATCGGAAAAACCATCGAACTGAGTGGCCACAGGCTGAAGATCATCGGAGCCCTGAAGGCTTATGGGCAGAGTATGGTCGATGCTTTCCAGTACGATGATGATATCCTGTTGCCGATCTTCGCGGCCCGGGAAATCACTGATGAGCGGACAGCCGGCCTCGACCCCAGCATCATGGTAAAGGCCAGGCCCGGAGTGGGAATGGACGAAATGAATGACGAACTCCGGGGGGAAATGAGGGCGATGAGAAGGCTGAAGCCGAAGCAGGAAGATAATTTTTCCCTGAACCAGCTCAGCATGCTCACTGCCGGAATGCAAAAGATGTTTTCCGTGATTTCCGTTTCCGGTGACCTGATCGGGATTTGTGCTCTGATCGTGGGTGCCTTTGGTATCGCCAACATCATGTTTGTCACAGTGAAGGAGCGGACCAATATCATCGGCCTCAAAAAGGCTGTCGGTGCGAAGAAAAGCCTGATCCTGCTTGAATTTCTGATCGAAGCCATCATGCTCTGCATCATTGGAGCCATGATTGGGCTGGCCCTGGTTTACCTGCTGACCTTTGCCTTATCCCACCAGTTTTCCTTTAAAGTCTATCTTTCCGGCTCCAATATCACAGATGGAATCGTCATCGCGGTGGTTTCCGGGATTGTTGCGGGGATCATCCCCGCCTGGACCGCTTCCAGGCTGGATCCTGTGGTGGCCATCCGTTCCTGATCCCGCTCATTACAACAGGATTTATCCGAAATGGCTGATATCTGTATCCTGGGCATTGAATCCTCCTGTGATGAAACTTCCGCTGCTGTATGGCTGGGGGGAAGGATTAAATCTAATATAGTTGCCAGCCAAAAGGTTCATGAGGATTACGGAGGCGTTGTTCCGGAACTTGCTTCACGGGCCCATGAGCAGCATATCATTCCCGTAATTGATGAAGCTCTTCGTAAAGCGGGAACCCGCCTGGAGGACCTTTCCGCGGTCGGATTCACCCAATCTCCCGGCCTGATCGGTTCCCTGCTCGTGGGAAGCTGTTTCGCCAAAGCCATTTCCCTTTCCAGGGGCATTCCACTGATCGCGGTCAATCATATGCAGGCCCATGTCCTGGCCAATTTCATCGAGCCGCCTTTTCCGGAATTTCCCTTTCTCTGCCTTACGGTTTCAGGAGGCCATACCCAGATCGTTCTCTGCAGGGATCACCTGGACCAGGAAGTAATCGGCCAAACCCGGGATGACGCGGCGGGGGAAGCTTTCGACAAGGTGGCAAAAATGCTGGGGCTTACTTACCCGGGCGGCCCGCAACTGGACCGCCTGGCCCAAAAAGGAGATCCCCACCGTTTCTCTTTCCCCGAACCCAGGATGCCGGGACTGGATTTCAGTTTCAGCGGACTGAAAACTTCAATTCTTTATTTTATCCGGGAAAATCAGAAACAGGACCCCGGTTTCCTACAAAATAACCTGGAGGATCTCTGCGCCTCGGTCCAGGACCGGATCTGCACCATCCTGATGCACAAGCTCCGGGATGCAGCTCTCCAGTATGGGATCGCAAGAGTTTCAATTTCCGGAGGGGTTTCAGCCAATTCTGCCCTCAGGAATTCCCTCCAGGAATACAGTTCCAAATATGGCTGGGAAATTTTCGTCCCGAAGCTGGAATATTGCACAGACAATGGGGCCATGATTGCCATCACTGCTTATTACAAATACCTTTCAGGGCAGTTTACGGGGCTGGATGCCCCCGTAAGTGCCCGGGGCATTTTCGCCTGATCTTTACCATGCCCCAATTTTTCCAATTCAAGCAATTTTCCGTCCACCAGCCCCATGCTGCCATGAAGGTGAGCACCGATGGCTGCATCCTGGGCGCCTGGACAGCGCGTCTGGTTAATAAAAACCCCGGCGTAAAAAGAATTTTGGATATCGGAACCGGAACCGGCTTGCTTTCCCTGATGCTGGCCCAGGATTGCGGGGCCCGCATCGACGGGGTGGAAATGGATCCTGCTGCCTGCAGGGATGCCACTCGCAATTTCAGTTTCTCCCCATGGAAAGACCGGTTAACCCTCCTGGAAGGGGATGCGCGCCTGCTGGCGGCCGGTAAGGTTTATGACTTCATCATCACCAATCCGCCCTTTCATTTCAGGAGCCTGAAAGGCCCGGATCCGGTCCGCAACCTGGCCCGCCACGATACGGGCCTGGATCTCCCCGCCCTGATCGAAATCATCATGGGAAATCTGGTTCCGGACGGGGCATTTTCAATCCTCCTGCCACCTGAGCCGATGGAAAAGTTTATTTCCATGGCATCGGGGAAATCCCTTTTTCCTGCCCGGATGCTTTCAGTGTTTCCCAGGGAGGGAAAGCCCTGTTCCAGGGTGGCAGCGATGTTTTCCAATGAATCCGGTTCCCTGAGGAGGACTTCTTTAACCGTCCAGGTCGACCAGGGCCTTTTCAGCCAGGAATTCATTCAACTCATGAACCCTTATTATATCCCCAATCAACCTTCATGAAGAAAGGCAGGCATAATCCTTCAGGTATTCAAAATCAGGAGTAAGTCTTCCTTCCCGAACCATGGTGGCTTTCTCCAGGATTTGGCTTCGGGGCTTCAGGATTTCCGGAAGGACCTCTTTGATCACTTGCTCCCCGAAATAACGTGAAGCGTCCCTGGGCAGCTCGTTGGGAAGGTTATCAACTGACATGATATCCACGGAACCTTCCTGGTAAGGGGCTTTTCTTTCCTGTGAGAACCTTTCCACGCCATAAACCGGGTCCTGGATCGTCGAAGGTCCCAGATTGCAGGGTATGGAACCCCCTTCATCACAGGTGATATCGGCGATGGTTTGAATCCGGAACCGCGAGCTTTTGAAATCTTCCAGGCTGAATAACCGGGGCATTCCCGGTTCCCAATAGATCCCATTGATCAGAATATCGGTAACGGACAGAAACTCCCCGAACCTGGATTGGTATACCTCCGGATGCTCATGAAATTGCTCCCTTTCGTATTTACCGTCCCCGATCCTTGAAAAAAGATCGGATCCCTTAAGCTGGGTATAAACCGGATATCCGAATCTTTTTTCCCTGAATTCCTCCGGTTCGACCTGTTTGATCCCGAGCAGATTCATGACCTCAATGCATCCGGAAGCAACCCTCCCGGAACCGGTCACCACGATCCGAAGCGGAGGCAGTTTCAACTCAAAATAAATCTGGACCAGGTCCCTGAAATCCCGAAACCGGCGTACGGGGGGCAGTTCGAAGGAGGATTTTCTGATTCCATAAGCTTTGAGCCCGTTATGGGCGCCTACCACGCCTGCAAAAAAACCGAACCCCAGGATCCGCTGGCCGTCCTCATAAATCAGGCATTCATAATCGACCAGGGTGATCTTCCGGTCGATGAAGGCCTGCATCATGGCCTGATTATAGGGTTGCCTTTTTTTGGTATGGGAAAAGATAAAATAGGTTCTGGAGGGAATGAGCTCAGCGACCGGGACTTCTTTGATCCCGAACAGGATGTCGCATCCGCTCAGGTCTTCCTGGATCGGGATTCCCTCCTCCCGGTATTCCTGGTCCGAAAAACACCGGTGCGGGGAGGGTTGAACCAGAAAGGTCACCTCTGGAAAATGCCTGAGAATCCATTTGCATTGGGAAGGAGCAAACACCACCCGGTTATCCCGGGGCAATTTCCCCTCCCGTATTAATCCAAATTTTATCATGTCAGCTAGCAATCGCCAAAGTTAAGTAAGAGGAGGGAAGGCCCGATAATCCCTTGTTGTTAGACTCAGATACCAAATTGGTAATTCTTTGCTGGTAGAGGAAAGGATTGCAGAATATGCTAATGAATTTATGAATGATGTATCCGCCAGCCTTACACATAGGGTTCAGTTAACAACCGATGGCTTAAAAGCATATTTGGAGGCCGTTACGGACAGTTTTGGTAGCCCTATTGATTTTGCCCAATTTACAAAGCTATATAGCAGTGAAGGGTCCGTAAAATGCTGAAAAAAGGTAAAGCCAGGCCGAATGTATTGGGATAAATTTAAAACTGAGACATTACCTGGTTGTTCATCCGTTAGGGATTACCTACTTTTGACCCCCCGGTTTTCCTCCCTGATCCCTGCCCGGGTGGCGGAACTGGTAGACGCGCTGGACTCAAAATCCAGTGGTAGCAATACCATATCGGTTCGATTCCGATCCCGGGCACGATACCACCTTCTTTGGTGTTTTTTTTATGCCTGAAAGCCCCTATCCACAAAGGCTTTCATGAGTATCCCTTCTTTCTACTTCCTTTTATTTGACCTTATTTTCGCAATTACTGTACCTCTATTGTACCTCGAGGTACATTATATTCATAAATTTCATACCTTAGAGAAAAGAAAATCAAACCAAAGTCAAATGAGTGTTACACTAAGAAAACGCAAAAATGCCGATGGAACTACGTCATTACGACTTGACATTTTCCATAATGGCCAAAGGTCAATTGAAACTTTAAAAAACCTCCAACTCGCTAAGCCTTCCAATGCTCTGGATCGGGAATTAAATAAGCAGCGATTACAGCAAGCTGAAGTAACTGCCGTTACCCGAGCAGGCGAACTGGAAGCCAACAATTACAACATGGTTACTGATGCCGGGAAGAAAACAATAATCACAGCTTGGATGGAGAGCTATGTGGATGGTTACATGAAAAAGGATAAAAGAAATGTTCAGGGGGCATTGAACCGTTTTAAAGCCTTTCTACAAGAAAATGGAAAAGCGAATTTAACTTTTGGTAATCTGAATGCCTTAATCATTGAGGATTTTATTGAGTTTCTGGAATCAGGTAGCACGGGTGAAGGCGCATCCTCATATTATAATCGTTTTAGGAAAATGATCCGCCATGCATACCGGAAAAGGTTATTAAAGGAAAACCCGCTGGAATTAATAGAGAGAAAGGTTTCTGGTAAGGCAAAGAAAAAAGACATTTTGACCTTGGGAGAATTGGCAATACTAAGTCATACACAAACAGAAAGTAGCGAAGTTAGACGGGCCTTTCTTTTTAGTTGTCTTACCGGGCTTCGCTGGTGCGATGTGAAAAGCCTGAAATGGGGAAGTATAGATTTAAAAAGTAGACAAATGAATGTAAAACAGGCCAAGACAGGGGAGGATATTTTTATGAACCTGAATAATACTGCCATAGAACTATTAGGGAAAGCCGGAAAGAAGGAGAATGAAGTATTTGTATTACCGTCAGCTAATGGCGCCAATAAGACCCTTAAAGCCTGGGTAAAGCGTGCTGGCATACAAAAGGCAATTACTTGGCACAATGCACGCCATTCCTTCGGAACCAATCTGATTTATAATGAGGTTGATGTATTAACTGCATCAAAATTGTTAGGGCATACTTCTATGAAACATACGCAACGGTATGTAGATGCAGCTAATGAAATGAAAGAAGCTGCTACCAATAAACTGAACTTTGAATTATAATTAAAGAAAAAATAAGAACTGAAATCTCAAAATAAAATAGAATCAAATGGAAAATCCAAACCCTGTTATTAAATATGATAAACAGCGAAATAAATACTCAATAATCGGAAAGAAAATAATCCATTTATATGATATTTATTCCATTTTAGGCCACTATGCTGATGGAGTAAATCTAAAAAAAATAATTATTGACAGTGAAAATGATTTCGATCCAAGCTCCCTATTCAAATTAAATAATGAAATGTTAAATAATCTGGAAGATCAAATTTTTAACGATTGCGATATTTACGGGGAAGGATCGACTTCAAGGTATTACCATATAACGAATTATATTGACCCCCTAAGAGAATTCCCATTTGTACTTACAATAGAAGGAATGTATATACTTGAAAACTTAGTTGAAAGTGAAAAGGGATTTAAAAATAGAGAAACTATTAAATGGTTCCATGAAGGGGTAAAACCAGATTATGAACCTAATAAAAAAACATTAACTACGGAGCAAGCGATTGCGCTTTATAAAAAATGTATTGGAGATATAAAAAATTTGCAGGCTAAAATTGAATACCATAGAAAATCGAACAACTGTAATCATCCTAATATTAGAAGAAAGATTAGAGAGATGAGGGATAAATTAAGAAAAATCGAATTTGAATTAGGAACTGATTTTAATTTAACTCATTTAACCAACGAGCTTATAGAATCAATTAAAAGCAAAGAAACTGAGAAGGACATAAATTCGATTGCAAATAACAGAATAAAAAGCATCGGACTTAAAAAAAATATTCATGGTAACCATTATGAAACTGAACCTGCAATTAAAGATTTGAATGATTTTATAAGACCGGAGTTTCAGCAAAGAGTAATGTCCATAGAAACTAAGATGGAAGACAAGATAATTGCATGGACGCAAGGTACCTGTAAAATAGAGTGCGCTACATTTTGTGAATTGCTTTTTTTTAAAAAATATTTCAATAAAGGAGCAACGCGTATAAAAACAGTTAACAGCTTTGCTTGCTTCCGATATGGTGTGGATATTACAATTCAATTGCAAGCAGCAAAAAAAAGGGGTAGGATGCCCCATATTAAATTACTTAATAAGTACTTCATTTAGAACACTCTTAGGGGTACAATGTACGGTACAGTACCCTTATTTTTATTATGCCTAAAATATATACCCAGCCTGCATTTGCAGGCTTTTTCATTTAGTGTACCTCTAAAAATAGTGATTCTCTTTCCGTTTCGTTTATAGGATTTTCACATCCGTATCAAAATCATAGTAAGATGAACGGAAATAAAGTAATGACCTTCAAGGAAGGTTGCAACTATTTAGGATACAAACGCTCCTATGTTTACAAATTGACCTCAGCTGGAATATTACCATTCTCAAAACCTCATGGCGGTAGAATATTCTTTGACCGGGAGAAACTTGAACAATGGATGCTTAGCGGCGAGCGAAATGGATTGCCTGAAAAACAAATAGAAGCAGCAACCTATTTATTCAGTAAAAAAAAAGAGATAAACCATGAATAATCTACCTCCTATTTCCTTTGATATGCAACTCGAATGTAATAATTCTCCTGAAAATTCCCAAATCGGGGATAAAATAAAACCTGATTTTATTGAACTTATACAGGAAGAAGTAGAACGTTTGACAGAACAACCTGAAGAATCAATCGATAGTAACAATTTGCTTACAGTAAAGACTGCTAACGCTTGGATTAAGCAAGCCAAAATAAGACCTACTCCTAAAATGTTATTCAACGAATTTTGGTCTGAAAGCGAACTATGTATTTTGTTTGCTGATACTAACTTGGGTAAGTCAATTTTAGCGGTTCAAATATGTGAGAGTATAGCAAAAGGTATTCCTATACATGGATTTAAGCTGGGGGCATCTCCACAGGCAGTTTTATATGTTGATTTTGAACTGTCAGAAAAGCAATTTGAAGTAAGATATTCTATAAATTTTGAAGGTCATTTCACATTTAGTGAAAATTTTCACCGTGCTGAAATTAATCCGGAAGCCACAAATTTTGAACCCTATGCGTGTTTTGAAGATTACCTATACCGTTCGTTTGAAAAATCACTTATTGAAACTGGGGCAAAAGTCTTAATCATTGACAATCTAACATACCTGAAAAGTGAGACAGAGAAAGCGAAGTCCGCTTTGCCCCTAATGAAACAATTAAAAGCCTTGAAAAGCAAATTCTTGCTTTCTATCCTTTGCCTTGCACATACACCAAAAAGGGATTTATCAAAACCAATTACCCGTAATGACCTGCAAGGCAGCAAAATGTTAATCAATTTCTGTGATAGCTCATTTGCAATTGGCGAAAGTTTCTGGGATAAGAATATCCGGTACTTTAAGCAGATTAAATCCCGGAACACTGAGGTAATCTTTGACTGTGAAAATGTTTGTATCTGTCAAATTGCAAAACCTGGTAATTTCTTACAATTTGAATTTATGGGTTTTGGAACCGAACGGGAACATCTAAAGCAGCCAACCGATAAGGACAAAGAGGTATTGATTGGGAAGATAAAGGAATTAAATCAGCATGGTCGAAGCCTTCGGGAAATAGGGGCTGAATTGGGTATTTCTCATATGAAAGTAAGCAGGATTTTAAAGGACTGTACTTAATTGTAACGCCTGTAACATTGTAACGTACTGTTACACCTGATACACCTGTTACAATTAAGCAGCCAACAAATGACAAATCATCGTTACATACTGGAACCCTATAATGGACCGGCAACCCGGTACCGCTGCCCGGAATGCGGAAAAAACCGGGAATTTACTCGGTACATTGACCGGGAAACCGGAAATCACATTGCCGACCATGTAGGACGGTGCAACCGGGAGGTCAACTGCGGGTATCACTTTACCCCAAAACAGTATTTCCAGAATAAGGGTATGCCAATTTCCAGGTCCTATCCTAAACCAATAGTTGGTCCCAGGACTGTTCCAGAAAAGGCTAAAACACCATCCTACATCCCAATGGAGACCTTTAGAGCCAGCCTGAAGGGATACGAAGGGAATCATTTCGTTCAGTACCTGGTGGGCCAGTTTGGCCTTGAATTAACCAACAAATTGATTGCCCTATATTTCATTGGAACTTCCAAGCATTGGCTTGGGGCTACGGTATTCTGGCAAATAGACCAGCGGGGCAGGATCAGGGCTGGTAAGGTCATGGATTATGGCCCAGTTACCGGCCATAGGGTGAAGGATCGGATTACTTGGGCGCACAAGTTCATTAACTTCTCTGACTTCAATCTGGACCAATGCCTGTTTGGGGAACACCTACTTAAAGCTGACCGGAATAAGCCAGTTGCCCTGGTAGAATCAGAAAAGACTGCCATAATTGACAGTATTTACTTTCCCCAATTCATCTGGCTGGCCACCGGGGGATTTAAAAACTTAACCGTTCAGAAATGCGAAGCTCTAAGGGGCCGTCATGTAGTTCTATGGCCGGATCTAAATTGTTTTGATAAATGGTCTAAGATTGCCAAGATGCTGAACGCCATTTGTATGTCAGTTAAAGTTTC
>JANWKA010000051.1 GCA_025451655.1 Chitinophagaceae bacterium
ACTGGTTGTATCTGGGTTAGGTTGGACATCTCGGATCAGGTCCACAATAATACCATAAATTGGTCGAAATTATTCCCGGGCGGGGGTTAGCGGGGAATAATGAAGGGTGTGCGCCCGGTTGGCATCACTGAAGATCTGCCAGCATCTTTCGGCATTGGTCTTTGTAATCCGGATCGTCCTGCATGGAGCTGCGCAAGGCAATTGCCTTTTTCAGGGCGTCGATCGCTTTGGCGTCCTGATTATTTTTATGATAGGCCTTGGCCAGTTCCATATAATTTTCAATAAAGCCAGGATCCAGGCTACGGCTTTTCTCATAATAGGTGATCGCATCCTGGAGGCTCGCCTTGGGGACGCCTCCGAATAGCATATTGGCCGCTGCCCTTTCGAAAAAGTTGAGATTATCCACCTCATAGTTCCATTTCCCCAGCAGGAACCAGGCTTCGGCACTGGTGGGATCATACTTGATGGCCAATTCCGTATAGCGCTTGATGTCTTTGAGGGCGGCGACCTTTTGCTTGGCCCCGGAGATCAGGGCCATCCTGCCCAGGGCTACTGCTTCCGCCAGGTTGGCGTCTGAATTCATGGGAGCTACCTTCAGGGCTCCATCCGCATAAATTTTGGCAGTTTGAAAATAAGCTGCCTTCCTGGCTTTATCATCCATCCGGTTGCCGATCCTGGAACACATGAAACTGGCTCTGGAAAGGGCGACCAAATTTTCCGGCTGAAGACTGAGGGCTTGCTTATACTTGTCCAGGGCAGCTGTTTCATTCATATCCTTCTCCAGTTGGAGTCCCGAGCTGACATCCTGGTCTGCAGTCTGTGCCCACGCAGAAAAGGAAAAGAGGCTGCACCCCCCAAGGAGCAGCAACTTATTGAAATTCATAGGAAAGGCTGTTTAAAATAAAAGTAAATATAATAAAATTATAATAGCTAACTCAGTATTTTTTACGGATGGTGATGCAAGCCCTGGCAACCTCTCCGGAAAGGGGTGGATTCAGCTTGCAGACCCGGATTTCGGAGCCCTTGATCCGGGGAAAATGATCCCTGAGGGAAACGGAGATCTGGTAGGCCATTTCTTCAAGGAGCAATTGAGAACCGGCCATGACCTTTTCCACGAGTTCATGGACTTTTTCATAATCCAGGGTGGAATGAATATCCCCCGGATCATCCGGTGCATTCCAATCAGCCTGGATGGAGACTTCATAGGTATTCCCGGTAATCCTTTCCTCGGGATGCAATCCCTGGCAGGTATAAAAGCGCATCCTTTCCAGGGAGATGGTGACCATGTTCATTTGGAGTGATTAAAAAAAACGAATGGCAAAATTGCGGGAGGAGTCAGTGGAGGCCCTTGTGGGAAAGCCACCTTTCAGCATCCAGGGCAGCCATGCAACCTGAGCCTGCCGCGGTAACTGCCTGCCTGTAAATCCTGTCCTGAACGTCGCCGCAAGCAAAAATCCCGGGCCTGCTGGTCCGGGTTGATCCGGGGACCGTCTTGATATATCCCTGGGGGTCCATATCCAGCCAGTCCCTGAAAATGTCGGAATTCGGCTGGTGACCGATCGCGATGAACAGGGCCGACACGGGTATCAGGGAAATTTCCCCGGTTTGCGTGTTGCGGAACCTGACTCCTTCCACCCTGGTCTCCCCAACCGCCTCAAGAGTTTCTGAATTCCAGTAAATGGAAATATTGCGGGTGATCAGGACCCGGTCCTGCATCACCCGGGAAGCTCTCATTTCACTGCGGCGCACCAGCATATGCACCCGGGTGCATAGTTTGGAAAGGTACAAAGCCTCCTCGCAAGCCGTATCTCCCCCTCCCACAATGGCCACTTCCTTCCCCCGGAAGAAGAAACCATCGCAAACCGCGCAAGCGCTGACTCCATAACCATTGAGGCGTTGTTCGGACGGAATTCCCAGCCATTTCGCTGAAGCACCTGTTGCAATGATCACGGCATCCGAATGGATTTCCTTTCCATCGTCCAGGGTGACCCGGTGGACCGGTCCGGTGAAATCCACCCCGGCAGCCATGCCAAACCGGATTTCCGAGCCCATCCGGGCTGCCTGGCGTTCAAAATCCACCATCATATCCGGTCCCTGGATTCCCTCAGGATATCCAGGGTAGTTTTCCACGCCGGTGGTAATGGTGAGCTGCCCTCCGGGCTGGATTCCCTGGTACAACAGGGGCTTCAGGTCAGCCCTGGCAGCGTAAATGGCAGCTGTATATCCGGCGGGCCCGGAGCCAATGATCAGGAGCGTAACTTTTTCAGGGGCGGACTGGGGGTCCATTGACCGATTTTAACCCGCAAAGATACTAATGAATAATGATGGTTTTTAATTGCTGCTCATATCCTCCCCAGTACCCCAGAGCCCCGGGTATGTTACCCAACACCGTGATGGGAGACGAAAATGGATTCCCTGTATTGGCGTAGGAATAATCATAGGTTCTCCAGAACTGGAAGGTGGCCTGGTCGATATTGCAAAGTTCCACGGTTACCGTATCCCCACGGTTGAAGAGGCCCCTGGAACCGGAATCCAGGGGATCGCTTTTATCGAACCCGGCCTGGATGGTCGTCGCATAGGTCGTCCCGTTGGTCAATTCGTCGTCGTATGCACTGTTGATCCCGGGAAGGAAGGGGCCGGAATTGGTTTTGGTGAAATAGCGGATGCAGTTCCCGGCCTGTGGAGGATCCGTGATCTCCCCCATCAGGACCACTTTCCCGCTGTCATCCTTGGCCTGGGGATAGATCAC
Source organism: Chitinophagaceae bacterium (assembly GCA_025451655.1). Lineage (GTDB taxonomy): Bacteria > Bacteroidota > Bacteroidia > Chitinophagales > Chitinophagaceae > JANWKA01. The sequence continues at coordinate 2,750 of JANWKA010000051.1, forward strand.
CCACAGGGAATCCAGCGAGTCACCTCCCTGGGGAATGGTTGTGGAGGCTGTCCAGACCTGGCCCTGAACCTGAATCCGGAGGGCATAGGTGTGGCCAGGGGATCCCGGAAAGGCCCGGGAAGGCTGGCTGGTGTCGGCCGTGTAAAGAAAAATCCGGTTGCCACCGGTGGTATCGATGGCGTATTCCCTCAGGTTCTGGGAGTTTGCCCCTTCAGATACGGTAACCATTGCCCCGTGCACGAAGGAACTGTCCACAATTCCCGGATTGACCCTGGAAAAAAAACCAATGGTATGGGTCAGGATGACTACAGGAGGCTTTCCAACATAGATATAACCTTCCACCACCAGCTCTGGGGATGAGGGAGGCAAATGAATCGTAATGGCCATTTCACATGCGCCCAGGGTAATCATCCCCAGGAAAACGACCAGCATTTTCATCGTTTAAAATTAAGCCATTGGGGTCAAACCGGAATTCCAAAAAGTGAGAATGCATTATATTGGAACAAATAAACTCATGCGCATTTTTTCCCTGGTCCGCAACATCCGCAACTGGCCGCGCTACCTGTCGTTCAAGCTGATGGGAAAAAGGGGCGCATCCTTCACCTTTCACTGCGGCCAGGGGATCCGCCTGGAAGTTCCTCTGAGGCTCCTCCATACATTCAAGGAATCCTTCCTGGATGAGGGATATCTCAGAGGTTTTCCCAGGGGATTCTTCCAGTCAGAACCGGTGGTCCTGGATATCGGTGCCAACGTTGGATATTTTTCCTTCTACCTGTTTTCCCGTTTTCCGAACGCGAGAATCTATGCCTTTGAACCGGTTGAAAAGAATTTCAGGCAACTTCAAATTTACCAGGCCTCCCATCCAGGGTTCCGTCTGGTTGCCTTTCCGAAGGCCATTGCAGCTCAAACCGGGTCAATCACCCTTTATCTGGATCAGGGAGATAGCTTCACAACATCCGCATCGATCCACAGGAACCCTTTTGGATCTGATCCGGTACAAGTGCCTTCCAGTAGCCTCCGGGATATTTTCAGGGAAGAAGGAATAGATCAGGTGGACCTGCTCAAGCTGGACTGTGAAGGGGCAGAATACGGAATCCTATACAGCCTTCCTGCAATTTTTTATAAAAAGATCAAAGCCATAACCCTGGAAACCCACCGGGGGGAAAACCCAGGGGAAACCAGGGAGGAACTTGCCGGGTTCCTGGAAACTCTGGGCTACTACGTGAGAACAGATGTTTCGGATTTGCTTTGGGCGTGGAAAAAATTAGAATCCCCTCTTAAAAATCGATCGGGTTTTGGAAAAGAGCATCCATAGTCAATTGCTTTTGAATAATCCCCTTGCAATCCATCCAAATCTCTGCCTTGAGAGTGGTCATCATGGTTAGAAATAACGGCTATCGGGTTTTGGTTTTCGCTTTGAATATTTTCAACTTTTGGTCTAAATTCATGAGATAATCTTTTGAAATTTTAAATTTTTCATTAAAAAGGAGGGGACAGGGCTCAAATTGACTTACTGATTGAGCGGAGTGACAATGGCATCAATGTCGGGAAGTCAGAATAAAATTCCTGGAAGACCTTATTTGATTTGAGAATTTCCGACCCGTTGATTATTACGGTCTTTCCTGAAAAAAAGATCCCGCCGGTAAAGCCGGCGGGATCTATGAATTCCATCTTAAGCGAAATTTTATCCGAGGTAGGATTTCAGGGCTCCACTGTACCGGGCTTTCTGCAACCGCTTAATAGCCCTTTCCTTGATCTGGCGGATCCTTTCCTTGGTCAGATCGTATTTCTGGCCGATTTGCTCAATGGTAGCGCCATTCTCCCCATCCAGTCCGAAATAGGCGTTCACGATCTCCGATTCCCGGGGACTGAGTGATTTCAGGACCCTGCGGATTTCTTCCCGAAGGGAATCCCGCATCACGTCGTCATCAGTGACATCACCTCCTTCCAACAGGTCTCCCATTGCAACATCCTCGGCCTCGTGAACCGGAGCATCCAGAGACATGTGGCGGGTATTGCTACTGAAAATATTATTGATCTCTGATTCGCTCATCGAGAGCATGTCTGCCAGTTCCTCCGTGGAAGGTTCCCGTTCGTTCTCCTGTTCGAAGGCCATATAGGCTTTGTTCGCCTTGTTATAGGTCCCGATTTTATTCTGGGGTAACCGTACCAATCTTCCCTGCTCCGCAAGAGCCTGGAGGATGGATTGGCGGATCCACCATACTGCATAAGAGATGAACTTGAACCCCTTGGTCTCGTCAAAGCGCTGGGCCGCCTTGATCAAACCGAGATTGCCCTCATTGATCAGATCGCTCAGGGACAATCCCTGGTGCTGATATTGTTTCGCTACTGAAACCACGAACCTCAGATTACCGGTAGTAAGCCGTTCAAGCGCCTTCTGGTCTCCCATCTTGATCCTCTGGGCAAGAGTGGTCTCTTCCTCGGGGGTCAAAAGGGAAATCTTGGAAATTTCCTGCAGGTATTTTTCTACGGCCTGGGAATCCCTGTTGGTGATTTGGGTGGCAATTTTTAGCTGCCTCATATTTGCTTTCGGTTAAATTTTAAATATAAAAATAATAAATATATAACTTATCCGCATTCAACATACGGTCAGGTTCTGGATAGGAACACCCGATGGTTCAAACTGGTTTAATTTTCAATGGCCGGAATAAAAAGCGCACGGGGACAAATGAAGTAGCAAAAATCATGCTATGATTGAATCCGGATTGATTTTTATTAACAGTTTTTTAACTCTGTAATGATTTAACAACCAATTACCCATAAATCAAGAAGCCATTCCCCCCATCAGACGCAAAATTAATTCAATAGTTGCGTGTTTTTTCATTTATTTTATCAATTTTGACATAAGCCTGTCAATATCCATATTTTACGATGGAAGACCGGTCCTGATTTACCCCACCCCTTAATTGCGGATCCATGATCGACCTGAGAAGCGACACCCTGACCCGGCCCACGCCAGGGATGAAAAAGGCCATGATGGAAGCCGAGGTGGGAGACGATGTGTTCGGGGAAGACCCCAGTATCAATGCTTTGGAAAGCCTGGCTGCGGGGATCTTTGGCCGGGAGGCTTCCCTTTTCTGTCCATCTGGCACCATGACCAACCAGATTGCGATCAAGGTGCATACCCAACCGGGGGATGAAGTGATTTGCAGCGACCTGGCTCATGTTTATATCTATGAAGGAGGGGGAATGGCCTTCAATTCCGGATGCCAGGCCAGGCCTGTTCAGGGGGACCTGGGACGGATCACAGCTTCCCAGGTGGAACAGGTGATCAACCCCCCTGATGACCATAAGGCCAGGACCGCTCTGGTCTGCCTGGAAAATACAGCCAACCGGGGCGGGGGAAGCTGTTATGACCTGCAGGAAATCATCCGGATCCGCGCCCTTTGCCAGAAGAAGGGGATCCGTCTGCACCTGGACGGGGCCCGTTTGTTCAACGCCCTGGCAGCAACGGGCCAAACCGCCAGGCAATTTGGCGGCTTGTTTGACAGCATTTCCCTTTGCCTCAGCAAGGGCCTGGGTTGTCCCGTAGGGTCGCTCCTCATCGGAGACCGGGACCTGATCCGGGAAGCCCGCCGGGTGCGGAAAAAATTCGGGGGAGGAATGCGCCAGGCCGGCTTTTTGGCTGCAGCAGGAACCTATGCCCTGAACCACCATGTGGACCGCCTTGTCGAGGATCATGAACATGCCCGCCTGATCGCCGCCGCCCTGGCCAAAAAATCATTTGTCAGTAACCTGTTTCCGGTTCAGACCAATATTCTCATCTTTTCGGTCACCGGGTCATGGAACCCTGAAACCTTCGCCGTTCAGCTGAAACAGCAAGGGATTATCGTCATGCCCATCTCCCCCACCCAGGTGCGGATCGTCACCCACCTGGACATCAGTCCCGCGATGGTGGACCAGGTTTGCGCCTGTATCGAGGGACTGAAGGATTGATCACCGGATGGTATTTTGATCCTTCCCCCGGGTGCCTATCCCACATTCCGTTATTTCCTTGCAGTTTCACTGTCTCATCATTTGTCGATAAATTCGGGCAGAATTCAAAATCATTCCATCCGCGATGACCCTGTCCATCCATTACCAGCCAGAAAAAACCGAGCAGCGATGGTATAGGCATTGGAAATCCTCCGGGTACTTCAGGTCAATTCCCGATGAACGGGCTCCTTATACCATGGTAATTCCTCCCCCGAATGTCACCGGGGTCCTGCACCTGGGTCATACCCTGAACGAGACCGTTCAGGATGTTCTGATCCGAAGGGCCCGTATGAACGGATGGAACGCCTGCTGGGTGCCGGGATCGGACCATGCCTCCATTGCAACCGAGGCCCGGGTCGTTGCCATGCTGAAGGAAAAAGGCATTGAAAAGTCCTCCCTGACCCGGGAACAATTCCTCTCCTACGCCTATGAATGGAAAGAGAAGTACGGAAACATCATTTATAACCAGATGGAGCGGCTGGGCATTTCCTGTGACTGGGACCGGGTCAATTTTACCATGGATGACCATTATAACCAGGCGGTCATCCGGGTCTTCGTGAATCTTTATGAAAAGGGCCTGATCTATCGTGGAGCAAGAATGATCCACTGGGATCCTTCCGCAAAAACTGCCCTGAGCGATGAGGAGGTGGAATACCGGGAAGTCCATTCGGTCCTCTATTATGTCCGTTACCGCCTGGAAGATCCCCCGGACCCTTCCCAGCCCTGGATCACCATCGCCACGACCCGGCCAGAAACCATCCTGGGTGATACGGCAATTGCCGTTCACCCGGAGGACCACCGGTATCAGGAACTGAATGGAAGGTATGCCCTGGTTCCCCTGGTTGGAAGGAGGATACCGATCTTGCAGGATCCCTATGTAGACCGGGAATTCGGGACCGGTTGCCTCAAGATCACTCCGGCTCATGACGTGAATGATTATAACCTGGGATTGAAGTATCATTTGCCTGTGGTAAATGTCCTCAACCCGGACGGAACCATGAGCGAGGCCGCGGGAAAATATATTGGCGAGGACCGGTTCCAGGCCCGCAAGAAGATCGTGGATGAACTGAACAGCCAGGGCCTGCTGGTCAAGAAGGAGGAAATCCAAAACAAGGTGGGTGTTTCCCAGCGCACGGATGCGGTGGTTGAGCCCCGGATCTCCACCCAATGGTTCCTGAAAATGCAGGAAATGGCCGGACCAGCCCTGGATGCCGTCCTGGTGGGGGATATCCGGATCCATCCCTCCGACCGTTTCCTCAATGCCTACAAGAACTGGCTGGTGGATATCCGGGACTGGTGCATTTCCAGGCAGCTCTGGTGGGGACAGCAAATCCCTGCCTGGTATGATGCTTCAGGCAATTTTGTGGTTGCCGGGGATGAGGAGACCGCCCGGGATTCTTACCGGAAAAAATATCCTGGTGCCGATCCGCTCCTGACCCGGGATCCGGATGTACTGGATACCTGGTTTTCTTCCTGGATCTGGCCCATCGAGGTCTTCAGGGGGATCACCGAGCCCGCAAACCCGGATTTCGCCTATTACTATCCCACCCAGGTCCTGGTGACAGGACATGATATTATTTTTTTCTGGGTGGCCCGGATGATCATGGCAGGCCTGTTTTTTGAAGGCCAGAAGCCTTTCACCGATGTGTACTTTACCGGCATGGTCCGGGACAAGCTGGGCCGAAAGATGAGTAAATCCCTGGGGAATTCCCCGGACCTGCTTGACCTCATCTCCCGCTTCGGAGCGGATGCCGTCCGGTTCGGTATTCTGATTTCCTCCCCGGCCGGCAATGACCTCCTGTTTGATGAAGACAGCTGCAATCAGGGAAGGTTGTTTTGCAATAAGATCTGGAATGCCCTGAAGTTGCTCCGCAAATGGGGAGAAAATCCGCTCCAGGGAGGTAATGAAGCCGTGCCCCAGGACGTTTTTGGAGTGCTCTGGTTTGAATCCAGGCTGCGGGAGGCTTCAAGCCAGGTGAAGGCCCAGTTCGACGCATTCCGCATCAGTGAAGTCCTAAAGAACATTTACAGCCTGATCTGGGAGGATTTCTGCTCCTGGTATCTGGAATGGATCAAGCCACAACGGGACCAGGCCATGGATGCCCTCACCCTGGAAGCCGTTTCCGGTCATTTTGAGTCCCTGCTGCAATTGCTCCATCCTTTCATGCCCTTCCTCACCGAGGAGGTTTACCACCAGCTCAGGGCGAGGGAGCCTGGAGATGACCTGATGGTCCGGGAATCCCTCCCGGGACTGGCAGAGCCCGACCGGGATCTGCTGGAGGAAGGGCAACTGGCCAAGGCCTTCATCACCACCGTGCGGGATATCCGGAAAAGCAATAATATCCCCGCCGGGGAAAAGATCCGCCTGGCGGTAATGACTTCCCGAAGGGAAATTTACAGGCGCATGGCTTCCGTCCTGGTTCGCCAATGTGGGGGAATCAGCCTGGATTTTACCTCCGGCCCGGTTCCCGGCAGCATTCCTTTCCAATGCGGAAAAGATAACGGATTCCTGCTGGCCACCACTGAAAAAGGATTGCCTGATCCCGGCCAGCAGGCAGAAAAACTCCGTAAGGAGCTTCATTACCTGAAGGGTTTTCTGGAGACTGTGGACCGTAAACTTTCCAACCCCCGCTTCCTGGAAATGGCCAGACCGGACCTGATTGCCCGGGAACGTTTGAAAAAATCAGATACCGAAGCCAAAATCCATTCGCTGCAGGAAAGCCTGAAACATATCCAACCATCCCCCTGATTCTTTTTTGCCGATGCCCAGACTCCCCGTATGCGCCCTGATGTTGTTCGCCCTGTTGACCTTTCAGCCTGCCCTGGGACAACACCGGAGAAAACCCGTTTCCGGAGCCAAGCCGAGAGCTAACCCCATACTGCGCACCTTGCTGGGGGGAATGGGATCAGGCCAGTACAGTGCTGATACCGTCCGGGTCCTGCTCCAGGGGGGGCTCGGTTCCGTCGACCAGTTCAGCCAGACCTACCCGGTTGTTTATTTCGAATTCGGTTTACAGAGCCCGGATACCTCATTTAATGATTCGACGGGAATGCCCCAGCCCATTGAGGATTATGTCTCCTTCCCTTTCTTTTCCAACCATCTGGATACCCTATGGCTCCCCAGGGTAATTGCCGGGCTGGCACCTGGGGATACCCTGTATTTTGACCATATAATCGCCCTTGACCGGGCAAAAAAGATCCGTTACGGTTCTCCGCCGATGAAAATCACGGTACGCTGATTCAGAAAAGCTGCAGGGGAAGGACCAGCTCGACCAGATGGGTCCTTGAAGGATCCAGCGGGTCGGCATCGAATAGCCTGGAATACCGGATGCCGAAAGTCAGGGGGTATTCATTCCACCATTTGGTGTCGAAGAACAGCTCCGCTCCCGCGGACCGGTAATAATCCGGGAAGTAGCCCTGGGCATGAAGTGTCCGGGACCGGCTGTAATCATAGAACAGGTTTGCCCGGAGTCGAAGGAAATACACGATTCCTGCAAAGCCGAAATCAGGATAAACCAGCGGGAAGGTATAATTAGCCGCCAAACGATAGATATCAGAATAGGTTCCCGGGTCATATCCCCTGCTGTAAATGAAATTATCCGGGAATTCATAGGCATGCTGGTTATCCCGGTGCTGGAATTCCCCTTCCAGAACCACGGAGTGGTTGACGAAAAGGCCGGGGAAATAGAAATCCCCGATCCCGTAGCCCTGCTCCGCATAGGGAAGACCCAGGGTACGCTCATATTGAAAAAAAAGGGTTTGCGCGAAATGGGAAAAGATGTTCTGGTTCGCCTGGACCAACTGGTGGGTGAACCCTATGGAAGTATTGAAATAGTCCACTGAAAAGTCCCTGAGCATATATTTCGGGTTCGGGCGATAATGCACCATGGAGGAATACAGGGAGGAGCCTCCGGTTAGGCCATAGAAATACTTCCCCGAAATGAAGTTGAGGGGAATGGATAGTCCGCCGTTCACCGTCCTTTCATTCCAGAACACCCGGTCCCCGTGGGAAGTGACCAGGTTTCGGTTGAAGGTATATCCTGCCCCCGCGCTGATCAGGGGATAAAGGCCGGCATAAATGCCACTGAAAGAGATTCCGCTGGATTGTTCATTGCGGTTATAATTATATCCCGCCACCAGGTCAAAGGTGTTGAGGATATTGTTGGAAACCAGGTCCAGACCATAATTGGGGTCCTGGAAGGCAGGCTGGATGCTGTGAAAATTGACCAGTCCTGCAGTCTGGGGATACCGGGTGACCGGAAAATCCCGGGGCCCCACCCGGTCCAGGATATCAGCGCCTTCCTGACGGAGGGCTTTCCCCACAAAGAGGTCATTGGTCCCCCGGATCGTTTCCGGGGAAACCTCCCGGAACCGGGTGGAATCCAGATCCATCCGGCGCAACTGGCGACCCCGGAAGGTATAATAGCTGAACACCAGGGTTTTCCCGTCCGGGCTCACCGCCGGCTGGTAACATCCGTTCGGCTCCCCGGTAACCTGGTAAACCACTCCCCCTCCCGCACCAACCTCATAAATATTATCCACGTTACCGAAGGAAGCCGAAAAGTAAATATGGGATCCTGAAATTTCAGGGATGCCCAGTACCTTATGGGAAAAGGGAACCAGGATGGTGATCTTCCCATCCCCGGTCTCCTGCCGGATCAGGGCCATTTCGCCCTGGCTGTTTTTCACCGCGCAGATCAGTGCTTTTCCGTCTGCGGTGAATTTGGGATAGGTGTAATAAAACTGATCCGGATTGGGCAGGGTGGCCAGGACCTGACCGGTATTCAGGTCGAGGATCTTTAAAGCGAATTTCAGGTCCGGAGTGCACTCAAAGACCACGATCCGGGAGTCATCAGGAGCAATATCAGGTGAAAAGTATTTAGTCTGGTGGGAAAGGGTCCGGGTGGTCCCGGACCGGAAGTCATAGATCTTCAGGACGCCATAGTCCTTCCATCCCCACCGGGGATCGGTCCGGTACTCCACCCAGGCGATTTTACTGTCCCGGGAGGAAAAATAATTGTCATTGACAATAGTTTGCCGGGTCAGAACCTGCTGGCCGCCATGCAATCCAATCACCACAAAGGCCGGAATCCTTTTGTAGCTGGACCGGACCACCAGGATTCTTTCCGAATCCAGGAATCTGGGAAACTGGTAATCGGTCACGGTCCGGGGATCCGCTGGAGTGATCGGGAGGGAACGGGTTTGGAATCCGCTGTCCTCAGCCTTCCAGTGGTTCTGGTAAAACCCGATCGCCGACTGGTAAAACTCGTAAATATTTTCCCCGGTCCTTCTTTTCAGGCTTCGGGACAGGGGATAGAACAATCCCCGGTATCGAACCGCGTCGGATGTTACCTTTTCCCAGAAATCATTGCCATACATTTCCCTCCCGTAGGCAACCAGCATGTACCCCAGGGGGTAATGGTCCGGGACCAGATCTTTCAGGGAACCATTGCGGATCTTCAGGAAACTGTAATGCGTATGGGAAACCATGTAGGCCCGGAAATCGTCCAGGAAGGAGGGCAACCTCCCCCTGCCCTGCCCGGTCAGGGCGGTCTCCATAAAAACGGCATCTCCCTCCCAATACCAGTTGGGGACCGCAGCGTTGGTGACCAGGGCAAATCCTTCCTGGCCGAACAAATGATATACCAGGGCGCTGATGCCCTGCCGGAAGTTCATGTTCTGAAGGGCGTGGCGGTATTCGTGAACGCTGAGAAAATCCACCCAGTTCTCGCTTCCCAGGCTGAAGACCTGCTGGGAAGGGGTGATCTGGAATTCGGAGCGGAAAGGGGCAACCTCTACATACCCGTTAGACAGGGTGGTCTGGTTTTGCAGGACAATGTTGATCTTCCATTCCTGGGTTCCGATGGATTTCCGTTCATGAAGGTTCATGTAATGCACCAGGGAGGCCACCCTTTCCCCTTCGGATTCCAGACCCACGGGAAAAATGACCCTGGCGGTATCGGTATTGATCTGCTCCCATTTCAGGGAAGGGGGATTGCCTCCAAACACCTGGGCCTTGCAGGGCGCAGGGAGGAACAGGATCCCGATCCAGATCCCGGGGACCAATCCGTGCCATCTCATCCGGTCCATGGTCCGCTTTTTGAAATCCCGGGGAGGCCGTCCTGCCGACGGCCTCCCCCAATCCGGAAATGATGGGTCACGCAGGAAGGAATATCATTTCCCTCATGGGAAACATAGATCAGGGTGATACCGGTTTTCGAGGCCAGCTCATCGATCATCCCTTTTACCAGGTCCCTGTGCCTCAGGTCGAGCCCCTGGCAGGGTTCATCCAGGATGAGCAGGGCGGGTCCGGTTGAAATCGCAACCGCTAAAAGCAGCAGCCTTTGCTGCGCTGAAGAAAGTTGATCGAACCGGCGTTCCAGGATCCTGGCCAGGCCCAGGTATGAAAGGACTTCCTGGAGGTTTCGGAGATAATCCTGCACCGGTAAAATCCCGGGAGGCCGGATCTTACCAGCCTTCCACCAGCCCGGAATATAGCCCTGCGATTCTGAAGAAACAAACCCGATCCTTTCCTTGATCTCCCAAATGGTTTCCCCGCTACCTCTTTTGCGATCGAAGATCCACAGATCATTGCTATAGGCCTGGGGATGGTCGGCATAGATCAGGCTGAGCAAGGTGGATTTTCCCGAACCATTGGGACCGGAAAGGGCCCAGCGTTCCCCCTTTCTGATGACCCAGTTGATGTCCCGGAGCAACTCAAGCCCGGGGTACCTGATCCGCACCTGCTCCATGCGGACGGCTTCCCTGAATTCAAAAACCGGGAACCCCGACAGTAGCCCCGGAAAGGAAGGTTTTTCCGGGTCCCTTTGGACTGCAGCGGACACCGGAAGGATGAAATCTGCTGCCCTGCAGCTGGAAACCACCCTGAGCCCCTCCACCAAAAGCACCCTGGTGATGGAAGGAGGGAAGTCCGGCTTGGCCGACGCCAGAAGGACCGTAATCCCCCGGGAGGCCACGCTGTCGATCAGCTGGCAGACCAATTCCCTGGATTCCGGATCCAGACCGTCCAGGGGCTGATCGAGCAAAAGCAGGCCCGGATTGCGCAGGAGGGCCCGGAGGATCAGGATTTTTTTGGTCTCTCCATTGGAAAGCTGGTTGGC
>JANWKA010000052.1 GCA_025451655.1 Chitinophagaceae bacterium
GCGATGACGGCCACCTCGTGGCCCTTCTCCTGGAGCAGGGGGCCGATGCGACAGACAAAATAATATACCCCGTTCAGATGCGGATAATAGGTGTCGGAGGCAAAAAGAATTTTCATATTTTCCTGAACATGGATTTGATTGAAAAGAAAATGATAATCGCAATGACCGTTAAAATACAAATCGCGGCAATATTGTTCAGATAATGACTGATTTTAACATATGCGTGGCCAAACAGGATGCCGATGCTTAAATAAACCGTGTATTGGATCGCCGATGTGATGAGACAAATTCTCAGAAATTTCCAATAGGGGACCTTGGCATTCCCTGCAAGGAAAATTCCGGCAAAACCGATGCCCAGGATAATTTTAGATAATGAAATGGTTTTGATCGGGTTGGAATCAAAAAAGACCCTGGCCCGGTCGATTTTTTCGGGTTGAAGGCCGAACCGCTTCCCGATTTTGTTGAGCAGGCCCGGTTTCCCATACCGGCCCAGGCTGTAACAAAGGGAATCCCCGGTGATATCTCCCAGCACGATAATGGGATAGGCAAAAAAGGGATCCAGGAACCCCCCGGTGCACAGCAATCCGGCGATTACGGCAATGACCGGTCCTTCCACAATGGCAAATGGAAATAAAATCAAATATTTATATTCCGTCAATAAATGCAGGACCTGATCCAGGGCTAATAAATTCCATGTACTTAAATAAATGTGCATTTTTTAATATGTTCAGGCTCCCAATTGGATCCAACCCCGGACCGACCTGGCGAAATTAATGATTTCGCTGCCATATGGTTCTTTAATTCCTCGTCAACAGGGTTTAAAAAACTTCACCCAGGTTGCCTGCGAAACCCCTGGATCCCCTGATCCCGAATCCATAATCGAAACAGTCATTGGTGCCTGAAAATTTATTAATCTTGATCCGCAAACCGGCCCCAATCCCGGGCAATATCGTTTCAAAGCGGTTCGTCGTCATTTCGGTTACCGATCCTGCATCACAGAAAAGGACCCCGCCGAAAAGCCCGTTGCGGCTGATGCCAAAGCGGAACTCGGCTTCCAGGTCGATGTACCTTTTTCCAATGTACCGGCCCTGCTCATAACCCCTTCCGGTATTGTTGTAGGAATCGGAGGCAATGCCGGGTAGATCCAGGTAAGGAGGATTCCCGGTCAGGGTCAGGGAAGCATATAGCCAGAAGGCCAGGAGATTTTGGTGCGGAAGCCCGATATATTTTCTGAGGTCCAGGATCACTGAATTCCAGGTTCCGGTGCTGCCCAGCGCCCGGCTGTTTTGGAGGAATTCCAGATTCCCATAAAACCCGCCCGCAACCGGGTTAAGGGAGTTTTTCCGGGAGTCATAAAGCAGGTCCAGGGCAATTCCTGAAGAAGCGGACGCCTTACTGAATCCATAAGTTTGGAAATCGGTAATCTTGCCCGGGGCTACCCCGGACTCTGAGATGTCCCAATGGTAATCGAGCTGGTATCCCATTCCCATATAAAAAAATTCTCCAATATGTTTCAGGGCGAACTGGTAAAACCGCAGGTATTTATAGGTCACCGTATACCGGTCCGCAAATGTGGTGAATCCCCCGATTCCATAAGTGTCCTGGGGATAGTACAGGTACCGCCAGTCACCCAGGAAAACGAATTTGTTTCCGGCAGTCCAGAGGGAGGACTGGATGGGAAGCAGGAATTGCTGCTTTTGGGTATACTTAACGGCCCCCAGGAAGGTGGAGGGATTGGTCAGGCTGTCCAGGCTGCCGAGAAAGGAACAACTTGCCGCAATTCCACCCGTAAATTCAGTGGCCAGGGTATATTCGATGATCGGGGAGAGGGATAAATGGACCCGGGTATTTCCTCCCCCGGAGCTGTCCAGCCTCGAATTGATATCCTTATGCAAAAGAAGCAGGACCTCGTCCACCAGATCTCTCTGTCCCCGGTAATAGGAAATGGAATGGTTTACGGAGGTATCCTGCCTGGAAGGGACCCGGAGGGAATCCTTTTGGGCGAATCCTTTCCGGTTCGCCCAAAAAAACAGCAAAAGGCTCACCCCCAGGAAGCATATGAATTTTCGGCTCATTTCCATCCCTGGATTTTTTCCGGCAAAGAAAGCGCGAGGATGCAGGTTCCCGACAGCTTACAGGAAATATGCCCAACATCCAGGGATAGGCCGATATCCCCGGAAGTGAAGGTCCGAAAAATTGCTTCGATCCGGTAAGGTGGAAGGATATATTTTCAAAAGGATGATTCCCTTTCCAGTCGAATATTTCCATTCTGGCCCGGAAATGGATTAAATTAGCTCCCATGGATAATGATCTGATCGTTTCCCAAAGCATTGACATCAATGCCTCGCTTTCCAAGGTATGGAATGGCCTCACCCATCCCGAGATCATCAAGGAGTACCTTTTCGGAACCGAAACGGTTACGGACTGGAAAGTGGGAGGGAAGGTCCTGTTCCGGGGCGAGTACAAGGGTCAGGCCTATGAAGATCACGGGATCGTCCTGGAAAATGAATTTCAGAAGCGGATTACTTACAGCTATTGGAGCAGCTTCACCGGAACCGAGGATAAACCGGAAAATTATTCCCGGGTGACTTACACCCTCCAGCCGGTTTCCGGAGAGGTGACCCGGTTCACCTGGACCACCCAGGGTTTTACTTCCAGGGAAGGCTTTGAACATTCCAAAAACGGGATGCCTGGATTACTTGAAAAGATCCGGGCGGTCATTGAAAAAAGCGGGTCCTGAGCGCTTCCCGGATACCGGCGTTTAATTCCTCCGGGTCGATGCCGTAATTCCCAGGGAAATTCCCCGGAGTTCTGCAAGACCTTTCATCCTTCCAATCAGGGAATACCCGGGGAAAGTTGTTTTTCCCAGGTCATCCAGCATCTGGAGTCCATGATCGGGCCGGTACGGAATCCGTTCGGATCTCCTTTCCTGGATTCTCAGGAGCATTTCCATCAATTGGCCCAGGTCCACATCCCCACCCAGGTGGGCGGTCTCATGGAAACTGCCATCCGGCAAGTTGTGCACGTTCCTGAAATGAACGAAATGGACGCGGTCTCCAAGGGTTTCCAGGATCAGGGGCAGATCATTTTGACTTCCTGCTCCCAGGGACCCCGAGCAGAAACAGATCCCGTTGCGTGGAGAGGGCACCCTTTGGATGAGGCGTTGCAGTTCCTCCAGACTGCCCGCAATCCGGGGGAGGCCGAGGATATCAAAAGGAGGGTCATCGGGATGGATCACCATCTGGATATCCGATTCCTCGCAAACCGGGATCACGGCTTCCAGGAAAAGGGCGAGGTTTTCCAGGAGTCCTTCAGGACCGATTGCCTGGTAAACCTGGATGCTTCTTTTGAGGTCTTCCAGGGTCGCGCTGGATTCCCCCGGAACTCCCATCAGGATATTGGCCTGCAACCGGTCCAGCCAGCCGGGTGCCGGGTTCCGGAACAGGGAGGCTGCATTTTTTATGGTTTCAGGGGAATAATCCTTTTCCGCACCAGCCCGCTCCAGGATAAACATATCGAATACGGCCAATTCGGTACGGTCAAACCGCAGGGCCCTGGAATGGTCGGGAAGCTCATAATCCAGTTGGGTTCTCGTCCAATCCAGCACTGGCATGAAATTGTAACATACGGTCCGGATACCGAAGGAAGCGAGGTTGCGGAGGGTCTGCCCATAATTGGCAAGCAACTGGCGGAAGTCCCCGGTCCGGGTCTTAATGGATTCATGGACCGGCACGCTTTCCACAACCGACCAGGGGAAACCTGCCTTGCCCAGTTCCGCCACCCTTTTTCCGATCTCAACAGGAGACCAAACCGCTCCGTGTGGAATATGATGCAACGCAGTGACGATTCCTTCGGCGCCGGCCTGGCGGATTTCCTCCAGGGATATGCTGTCCCCGGGCCCAAACCATCTCCAGGCCGGGAGCAAACTGATTGGATTCATGGGGGTTGATTTGCAGGCGGACGGTCAGCAGCATTTCTATCCAACCCCAGTCCGCCGGGAGTCAAAGATACCCAAAGCCTAAAAACGATGGAATTGCCGCCCTCCCTGGAGGCCTGGAACCGGTCGGTAAGCGACGAGATCAAAATCATTTCCTCCCGCTTCCATATTTCCGGACCGGGAAAGCATTCCCTTTATTTCTGGAGGGTGGATCCCGGAGTGGATCTGCAGAAGCTGGTGATCCGTTTCGGTGGGGAAAAACAGAGTTACCTGGGCCCTCCTGAAAGCCCCCGCCTGGGCACCCGTTAAATTCAGGTCCGGCCATTCCCATTTCCGGGCTTCGGGCCCATTCCGGGGATTCTGCATGCAGTGGATAACTAGGGGCAGGGAATTGGGTCAAATTCCCTTATTTGCGGCGTCTTGAAAAGAATCGCCGATCTATACCGCAACGCTTTCGGAGGACTGGAGCCAGCCACCTGGTGGCTTTCCCTGGTGATGCTCGTGAACCGCTCCGGCACCATGGTGGTGCCGTTCATGACCCTTTACCTCACCCAGAAAAGAAATTTCACCCTGGGTCAGGCCGGATGGGTAATGTCCATTTACGGCATCGGCGCGGTCTCTCTGGCCATGATCGGAGGCAAACTGACCGACCGGCTGGGTTTTCATTCCATCCAGCTGGCCACCCTGACCGGGGGAGGGATCAGTTTTCTGGTGCTGGGACAGATGACGACCTACCCGATGATCTGCGTGTTCACCTTTGTGCTGAGCCTGGTCAATGAATCCTTCCGGCCCGCCAATTATGCAGCCATCGCCCACTATTGCAGGGAGGATAACCGGACCCGGTCCGTTTCCCTGAACCGGCTCGCGATCAATACCGGCTGGGCGGTGGGAGGCGCACTCGGGGGCTTCATTGCTGCGACCAATTATCACCTGCTTTTCTGGATCGACGGTGGAACCAACCTGGCCGCGGCCATCCTGTTGTATGCAGTATTGGGACCAGGCAAAGCCATGGTCCGGCCCCATCCGGAAGCCATCCCGGAGGAAACCGGGGAATCCCGGTCGCCATACCGGGACCGGCCTTACCTGTTCATGATCCTGCTCACCGTGATGTTTGCCTATTGCTTTTTCCAGCTATTCACCACCCAGCCGGTATTTTACAAGGAGGTCCTCCATCTTTCCGAGCCTTTCATCGGCTTGATCATGGCCCTGAATGGAGCGATCATCGGTCTTTTCGAGATGCTGATCGTATTCCACCTGGAAAACCGGCGGGCCTACCTCTATTACACCACGATCGGGGTATTTCTTTGCGGTTGCTCATTCCTGATGCTCAATTTTTTTCCGGGATCCGGCCTGCTTGCGATCTGTTCCATGATCGCGGTCTCCCTGGGGGAAATGCTCTCCATGTCCTTTCTGAACGCGTTCTGGATGGGGAGGTCCCATGCTGCCAACCGGGGCCATTACGCCGCGCTGTATACGGCGGCCTGGTCCACCGCCCAGGTGGTGGGCCCGGGAACC
>JANWKA010000053.1 GCA_025451655.1 Chitinophagaceae bacterium
ATTTAATGAATATAAAGTTTTTTCTGCGGATGGAGGATATGGACCATAAACACAGGGAACGAATTGCAATTTAAGAGGCTCCCCGGCTGCCTGCAGAAAATACGCGATTATGTTTGAAGCAAAAAAAATGGGGTTTTCACCCCTTTCTTCATATTTGGCCAGGGCATATCATATCATAGCGCGCGAAGGGGTTAAATTGACTATTCCTTGATTTTCTTCCGGTTGAGGTAATTCCTTTAAATTTTCTATAGGCTCAAAAACAAAAACATCCGTTGATATTTCTTTAAGATGCTCATGGATCAATAATTGGCCTTTTTCCCAATTCAATTTCCCGTCTCCCATCCAAATCCAAATCCAAACTGCTATTTTTGGTTATTCCATTCCATGAAAACCAAAGGCATCCTTTCCAGGGCCTGGAGGCTGGTCCAAAGAATCCTCCTGGTTCTTGTTTTAGCCCAATTCATCTATATCCTCCTGCTCAGGTGGGTCAATCCCCCATTCACCTGGACCATGCTGGCCTGCCGGATCAGCCTGATCGGAACTCCAGTGCGTTACCAACACGATTGGGTGGATTATCCGAAAATTTCCCCCTCGGCCAAGCTGGCCGTGATTTCCTCTGAAGACCAGCGGTTCGCTGTCCACCATGGATTCGACTTCGGCTCCATAGAAAAGGCCGTGAAGCACAATGAAAGGAGTAAGCACGTGCATGGCGCCAGCACGATCAGCCAGCAGGTGGCCCGCAACATCTTTCTCTGGCAAAGCAGGTCCTGGATCCGCAAGGGATTCGAAGTGTATTTCACCTTCATGATCGAGCATATCTGGGGGAAAAAGAGGATCCTGGAAGTTTACCTGAATGATGTCCAGATGGGAGACGGGGTTTTCGGCATCCAGGCTGCATCCAGGGCCTTTTTCCATTGTCCTGCCTCCCGGCTCTCCAGGAGCCAGGCCGCCCTGATCGCTGCAACCCTTCCCAACCCGGTCCTTTTCAGGGCGGCCGCTCCTTCCCGATATGTTCTGTTGCGGCAGGCCTGGATCCAGGAGCAAATGATCCACCTGCAATCTGATCCCAGGATCCAGGCCCTGATCCGGATGAAGTAGTCCCTGTGCAGGCAATGCCTATTTTTGACCCCAGATGCCAGTTCCCCGCAAAAAGCTCCTTTTCTGGATCATCCTGATCAGCGTTGTTTGCATCACCGGAATCCGGTCCGATATCATGGATATGGATGCGGCCCAGTATGCCGAGATCAGCCGGGAGATGGTTTCCTCCCACCACTGGCTCCAGGTTCACGACCTGGGGAAAGATTACCTGGACAAACCACCTTTCACTTTCTGGGTATGCAGTCTTTCCATGAGCATTTTCGGGGTCAATAATTTCGGGTACAAATTTCCTTTTCTGCTTTTCGCTTTGCTGGCGGTCTGGTCTGCCTTCCGGCTGGCCAGGCTGTTCTATCCCGAGGCGGTGGCGGCGCTTTCCGCCCTGGTGCTCGCCAGCAGCCAGGGCTACTTCCTGATGAACAACGACTGCAGAACCGATACCATCCTCATGGGCGCAGTTGCATTCGGGTTATGGCAGTTTGCCGAATATGACCAGCAGGGAAGGATCCGCAATCTCATGCTTTCCGCCCTGGGTATCGGAGCGGGAATGCTTACCAAAGGCCCCATTGCCCTGCTGGTACCGGTTTTCGGGTTCGGGGCCCATTTTATCCTGACCAGGCAGGCCCGTAAACTGTTTCGTCCTTCCTACCTCGTCATTCTTTGCATCATCGCCCTGTTGCTCCTGCCGATGGCCATCGGGTTATACCGGCAATTCGACCTGCATCCCGAAAAACTGGTGAACGGTCAGCATGGGGTTTCCGGCCTGAAATTTTATTTCTGGACCCAGAGTTTCGGAAGGATCACCGGCCAAAGCAACTGGAACAACCATGCCGGGATCGCCTTCCAGGCGAAGAACATGCTTTGGACCTTTTTCCCCTGGTCCGTTCTTTTTTTCATCGCATGGGGTTACCGGGTTATTCAGGCGCTGCGGTTCCGGAAGGCCGGGGTATCTGCAGAAAGGGAATGGATTTGTATCGGAGGGTTCACCCTGACCTATATTTCCCTGGGGCTTTCCCGTTACCAGCTGGCCCATTATATTTTCATTGTGTTTCCACTGGCCGCGATCCTCACCGCCAGTTTCATTTATGATCTGGTGGCCGATCAGAAACTGCATGGCCTGCTGCAGTGGCTGCGCAGGGTGCAGTATGTCCTGATGATCCTGGCCTTCGGGGTCGCCTTCCTGATTTGCGGTTGGGTCTTTCCTCCCCGGGGTTGGGGCTACCTGACCCTTGCTGTCCTGGGAACCGGATTGGTGGGGGCCTTTTTCATTTCTGGAAAATCCCCTTACGGATGGGTCCTTCGTTGTCTCTGGACCATGGTACTGGTCAACCTGGTCCTGAACAATTATGGGTACCCGAAACTCCTCGGCTACGAGATGGGAGCGGTCGCCGGAAGATGGGTCCGGGATCACCGGATCCCCCCCGGAAGGTTTTATGTCCTGGGGATCAGCAACCAGTCCAGGTCCCTGAACTTTTACAGCCGGAGGATCGTCCCGGTCCTGGAAAACCCGGATTCCCTGGAAAAAGGGATTGGGCCCTATTTAATCCTCACGGATTCCGGGCACGTTTCCGCTCTTGAAGCGGAGGGAGGATCGGTGGTTCTTTCAGGAAGGGATTTTGGAGTCAGCAGGTTGACCGGGGCTTTCCTGAATCCAGAGACCAGGGCCGGGACCACCAGGCCCTATTACCTGGTCAGGACGGGCGCCGGTAACTGAAGAGGTTATATTTCAGGATGCACCAGATCGCCCGGGTCCCGTCCCTCCATTTGATTTTCTTTCCCTGGTCATAGGTCCGGCCATAATAAGATATCCCCACTTCATAGATCCGCACCCCGGGTATTCTCGAAACCTTTGCGGTTACCTCAGGTTCAAAACCGAAACGGTTCTCCCGCAGCTCCAGGGATTTCAGCAAGGGGGTCCGGAACATCTTGTATCCGGTTTCCATATCCGTGAGATTCAGGTTGGTGCACAGATTGGACAGGAAAGTGAGGAACCGGTTGCCGAGGGTATGCCAGAAGAACAGGACCCGGTGGGGATTTCCTCCCATGAACCGGCTGCCATAGACCACGTCGGCAACCCCTTCCAGGATGGGTTGCAAAAGCAGCCCATATTCCCTCGGATCGTATTCCAGGTCCGCGTCCTGGATGAGGATCCAATCCCCGGCTGCAGCGGAGATCCCCTGCCGGATGGCAGCCCCTTTCCCCTGGTTTTTCTCCGGTCCCATCAGGTTCATGGGGATTCCGGGATGAAGGCTGGCATATTCCGCAACCAGCTGCCTGGTACGGTCGGTACTTCCGTCATCCACCACGATCAGCTCCATCCTGACCCCGTCCGGAAGCGTGGAGCCGCCTGCCTGATCCAGGATCTGGGTGATGGTGGCCGCTTCATTGAAGGCGGGGATCACTACGGAAAGCAGACCGCGGTTCATTTGGCCTGCGGGTTTAAAATGTTTCCGATGGCTTCGATGGATCGGGAAAGCCGCTCCTGCTGGTTTCCACGGATATCCTTCCAGGGGGTGATCGATTGAAGGACCAGATCCCGGTACACCCGGTGAAAATATTCCCTCATCGCAGGTTCGGGATGTTCCCGCTGGGGGTCATCGGTCCAGGGTAGGTCAATACCGGTAAGCAGGTACAGGTCATAGGTCCGTTCGGCGATCCGGTCCAGGATCCAGGGATCGCAGGTCCCAAACGCATGTTCACTCCAGACTTTGAGGACATACAGATCGGTATCGCAGATCAGCAGGGTTCCTGCCTTCTGCAATTCCAGGTCCTCCCCTTCCAGCTGCCCCCGGGCGATCCGGGTAAGATCCTCCAGAACATAGGGCCTCCCCAGCCGGTCGAGATAGCTGCGGGCAAACTCCGGTACCCAGGGAGCGCCATAATGGGAGGAAAGGGATTGACTGAGCGTGGTTTTGCCGGTGGATTCAGGACCGATGACGACGACCTTTTTAGGCAACTGCTTTGTTTTCCCTGCGAATATACACCTGGCGCAGCATTATGGGGAGCACCACCAGGAGCAGGGGCAGGGCGATCAGGAACCCTCCGATCACCGCGATGGCCAGCGGCTGGTGCAGCTGGGCGCCGGTACCAATCCCCAGGGCCAGGGGAAGCAGGGCGATGATGGCGCCTATGGCGGTCATCAGCTTGGGTCTTAATCTCGTGGAAATGGCATAGATGATTGATTCATCCACGCCCTGGGTCCGGTGGGTATCGGAGAACTGGAGAAAGGTGAAAATCGCGTTTTCACCGATAATGCCCACGATCATGATCATCCCGGTGTAGCTCCCCACGTTCAGTGGAGTATGGGTGATCAGCAGGGCGATCAGCGACCCGGAACAGCCCAGCAAAGCAATGAAAAGGATGCCCAGGCTGCTCAGCAGGTCCCTGGAAAAGAACAGGAAAACCCCGAAGACCAGGAGGCTGGCGGATGCCAGGATCATCAGCAGCTGGCTGAAGGATTGCTGCTGCTCCATATAGGCCCCCCCGTAACTGATATGGTATCCTCCGGGCAGATGGACCTGGGCCCCGATTTTTTTGCGGATTTCCGAAATCACCGTTCCCAGGTCCCGGTTATTCAGCCTGGCGGTAACCACGCCCATGGACTGGAGATCCTCCCGCTGGATCTCTGCCTGCCCCGAATCCAGGTTCACATCGGCAAAATCGGAAAGCTGGCGCATCTTCCCGTCCGGCAGGAAGATGCTGGCGTTGCGGATATCGGATACCCCCCGGGTTGTGGAACCGGGATAGATCATCCGGACGGTAGTCATCTGGTTGGATTCCAGGACCTGGCCTACATCGTTTCCTTCCAGCAGGGTCTGGACCTGGAACTGGAGGGAAGCCGGGCTGAGTCCGAACTGGGCCAGCATGGCCGGCCTGGGCCGGATGTGGACGGAGGGGCCGGTGATGACGATCCCGTCAAACACGTCGGCGGCGCCCTGGACGGTGTTGCAGATGGCCGCGATCTGCCGGCTGAACTGCTGGAGCCGGGCCGGGTTGTCCCCGAAAACCTTGATCTCGATGGGCTGGACGGAACTCATCAGATCTCCCAGCATATCGGTGATCACCTGCCCGAAGTCCACCCGCAGGGCGGGCTGGGAGGCTTCGATCTTCTGGCGGAGGTCATCGATCACCTGGTTGGTGGTCTCCGTCCGGGATTTTTTAAGCTGGATCAGGTAATCGCCTGTGTTGGGTTCGGTGATATAGAATCCCATCTGGGTCCCCGTCCTGCGCGAATAGCTTTCCACCTCCGGCTCGGCGATGATGATCCTTTCCACTTCCCGCAGCATCCGGTCCGTTTCATCCAGCGAGGTGCCCGGCGGGGACACATAGTCCAGAACGATGGTGCCCTCATCCATATCCGGCAAAAACCCGGTCTCCAGCCGGGGGATGATCTGCCAGATCAATACTCCGAGAATGGCCACGATGAGCAGCCCGATCCAGGGCCTCCGGATGAAATAGGAGACCCACCTGCGGGGCTTTACGGCTTTGGAGGAATGCCTTTGGGGCTTTTTTCCACCGCCGGGTGACAGCAGCAGGTAAACCATGGGCAGTCCCAGCCAGGTAACCAGGAAAGAGCAGGTCAGGGTAATGATCATGGTGATCGCCAGGACCTTGAAATAGGCTCCGGCAACGCCGGTCATGAAGATGAAGGGCAGCAGGATCACGATGGTGCTCGCCGAGGATGCGATCATCCCGCCACGCAGATAAACGATTGCTTTCCCCACCAGGGTGATCGATCCGGTATCCGGAAACTCCTCATGGGTCCGGTGGATCTGTTCCATCACCACGATGGCGTCATCGATGATCAGCCCGATGGATGCCGCGATGGCACCCAGGGTCATGATGTTGAAGGTATATCCGACGGAATAGAGCGCAACCAGGGTAAATGCGAGGGTGACCGGGATCGTGATCAGGATGGTCATGCTGGCCCGTGCGGAACGCAAAAACAGGATGGCCACGATGATCGCCAGCAGGATCCCCACCCAGAGGGCATCACTTACGCTCCGGATGGAGTCGTTCACGAAGTTGGCCTGGATATAATAGGGCCTGAGGGTCACATCCGGGGGCAGGATCCGGCGGAGGGCTGCGACCTTGGCCTCCACATCGCGGGAAAGCTGGATCAGGTTGGAATTCGGCTGCTTGATCACCCCTATCAGAACCGCATCTCTGCCGTTGGCATTGATCCGCACGTATTCCACGGCCTCATGAACCTCGACACTGGCCACATCGCCGAGCCGGAGCACCCTTTTCTGGTTGTTGCTGATCACAACCTGCCGGAGGTCCTGCGGGCCATGCATGCTAGCGTCCGTGACCGAAAGGTAAAGCCTCCGGAAATCGGACAGGTACCCGTTGGACAGCACGAAGTCGGTCTGGGAAAGCGCATCGGCCACCATTTTGGGGGTGACCGAAAGCTGGTTCATCTTCTGCTGGTTCAGCTCCACCCAGTATTCCTTGGTCTTTCCTCCCATGATGTCGATCCGCGCCACCCCCTGGACCTGGGAGAGGAAGGGCTTCACCGTATAGGTGGCCAGCATCTTCAGGGCGATGGGTGACCGGCTATTGCTTTCCAGGGTATATCCCATGACCTGGAGAATGGAGGGGTTCATTTTCTCCACGGTGATCTGGACCCCTGCCGGCAGGGCAGTCCGGGCTTCGTTGATCCGGGATTCGATATTCTGCCGGGCCAGATCGATATCGGTGTTCCAGTCCATGAAGGCGGAGATCTCGCAGCTCCCCCGGCTGGTGGTGCTGCGGATGACCTGCAATCCGGGAACCTGCTTGATGGCGTTCTCCAGGGGCTTGGTGACCGTGATCATCATTTTGTCCACCGGCTGGAGCCCGGCATCCGCGATGACCTTGATCTTGGGAAAGGTGATTTCAGGAAAAAGGGAAACCTGCATGTGCTGGTAGGCCAGCACCCCGCTGAGAATCAGCAGGCCGAGCACGACGGTGACGGGGTTGCGGTACCTGGAAAAATAATCCTTCATCGTTCAGATATTCAGAAATGCTCCAAAGCATGATGTCTTCGCCGGTCCTGATTCAGCCACCGGCCTGCCTCATGGCTCAACCATGCCGATCCGGCCCCGGTGATGGCCCCGCCCAGGACATCGGTGGGGTAATGTACTCCCAGATCCATCCGGGAGTACCCCACCGATGCCGCCCAAAGGGAAGCCGTGGCGATCACCCACCACCGGGGGTAGCTCAGGCTCACGGAGGTCCCCAGCGCAAAGGCGACGGTGGCATCCCCGGACGGAAAAGAGGGACTGCTCACGGGCACCAGGTGCTGGATATCCGGATAGGTCACAAACGGCCTGGGCCTCCGGATGATGTATTTCAGCGATATCGTTACGGCCGAAGATAATCCGAGCGCCGCAACAGCTTCCACAGCCCGGTACTGCGTTGCGCTGTCCCTTCTGATCCATCCAGCGATGAATAGGCCTGCAGGCAGCACCACGCAGAGTGGTTCGTTGATCTGGTCCAGCCGGATGAAGGCATGGTCCAGGGCCCTGGGCCGGTCCAGGTTGATCCTGCGCAGCAGGTCAATATCCGGATTTTGTCCCCATGCCCGGGTAAAAGCAGGGAGCAGCAGCCCCAGCCAGATTCCCATCCGGATCACCCCGCTACCGTTCATCCTCCTATTGATTTTTGATCCGGACCGTGGCGGTATCGTCCAGGCCATAATTGCCGGTTACCAGGATCCGGTCGCTGTCCGATAATGGCGGGCTGAGGATCTGGATGCTGTCTCCGGTCACCATGCCGGTGGTGACCGGAACCCGCACGGCCGTGGTGTCATTGACCAGCTTCATGACCCAGAAGGAGGATTCCCCCTCATCGGAAAGCACGGCAGCCCGGGGCAGGATGGTGGCCCGGGCTGCTTCCTGGCGGGGAAGCTGCACTTTCGCAAGCAGGTTCTCGGGAAGGTTAAAAACGCCCCGGAGCCGGATCACATAGCCCTGGGTCTGGGAAGCGGAATCCACCGTGGGAAGCATGGAGATTATTTCCCCCGGGATTTTCCGGCCGTCGGGGAGGTCCACGGTGCAAGCCGTATTCAACTTCACCAGCCCTCCCAGTTCCACAGGCACTTCGAGCAGGAATACAAAGCTGTTTTTGTCCGCGATGGTGCAAAGGGCTTCCCCGTCCTGGACATAATCACCGGTCTGGTGGAACAGCTCGCTGATGAAACCGTCCTGGGGGGCTTTAATGGTGATCGTACCGGAAAAACCGAGGGTCGAGTCGAGCTTTCCGGCTTCCGCCCCGATGGCCTGGGCCTCCCGGGTCCTGAGCACAAAAAGCGTTTGTCCCGCGCGGACCCATTGGCCCTGGGTGGCATCGGCGCGGACGACATACCCGTTCACACTCGATTTCAGGGCGTTCTTTTTCATGAATGAAGACCTGGCATTCATACTGACCAGCTGGGAAAGGGCGCCCCTGGAGATCCGGGTGAAAGTCACAGGAGTTTCCGTGGCTTTGATATCGGCTTCGTCCCCCTCATCCCCTCCCTGGTTTCCATGGCATGAAAACAGGACCAACAGCTGCAACAGGGCGAGGGTCAGGAGAAGCAATCTGGGTCGTCGCATGGGATCGGTATTAATGGTGCCAGTAATTCAGCTGGTTGATAATCTGCCAGCGGTTGATCCGGGCCATGATCAGGTCGCCCGAAATGGTCAGGTAATTATTCAGGGCCAGGATATAATCGGTGATCCGCACATCTCCCGTGTTGAGCAGCTTCCGGTCCAGGTCGGTGAGCAATTTGACATTGTCCATTTTGGATTGGATCTGGGCGACCAGGCTTCCGGTGGTGGCCAGCTGCTGGGCCAGCATGGCAGTCTGCTGGTCGTATTGCCGGTTGAAAAAGGAGGCATATCCCGACCGGGTGTTTTCCGAAAAGTTCAGTTTGCGGTATTGCAGCTCGCGCTGGTGTCCGTCATAGATGGGGATGGTCAGGTTGATGCCCGCGCTGGCCCCGAAATTCCGGTAGGCGGTTGACAGGCTGGAGGAATTCAGGCCGGCATTCGCAAACCAGTTCAGGGAGGGCCGGTACCGGGCGTCCACCTGGGCTCTCCCGTTGAGGATCGTCAGGCTGTCCAGCAGGAACTGCCGGAAAAAAACCGAGCTGTCCCGCAGGGGGGGCAGGGTGGCTTCGAGCCGGGGGTCTTCCAGGATGACCCGGGCGGTATCATAAATGCCGCAGAGGTAGTTCAGGGTGGCCAGCCCGGTCTGAAACTGCAGGGAAAGCTGACCCAGGCTGATTTCCTGGGTTTGAAGAGCGACCAGAAAACTGAGGTAATCCGTCTCCTTGTAAAGTCCCTGTGCGGTCAGGTCGTGGAGCAGTTGCTGCTGATCCCGGTACAGCTGATAAACTTCCAGGTTGGACTGATACTGGGCCAGGCTGGCATAGGCGTCCAGGTATTGCTGGGTGATGGTCCGCTCCAGGTCCAGCCGGCTCAGCATGGAATGGGTGCCGATGGAGGCCCGGCTCAGACGCGATGCTTCAAACTCCGGCTGCAGGATTCTTTTCGTGAAAACAGGCTGGGTGACCGAAAGCATCGCCGCATAGGTTCCTCCATTGGTGATGGCCTGGTCATATCCATACCCGTCGATCAGGGGGGCCACAATGACCTGGCCATTGGCCAGCACTTGGGGCTTGTTCGCTGCCCGGATCAGCAGGCTGTCCAGGGCCCCTGAACTGATCTGGTTCTGATAATCTTTCAGCAGGGGACTGTTGGATATTGCGGCCTGAAGGTAAAAATCCAGGCTGCGGCTGGTCTGCTGGCAGTCAGCCGCAAGGGGGCAAATAAAAAGAAACAGCAGGAAGAGCGAAGGAACCAATGGCAAAAACCTCCTTTGCTTCAAGGCGGTGCCGGTTCTGCGTTTCGGGTTCAGCTGAGGCAAGGGAATGCAAATTATCGCATGATTTTGAAGGCAATTTGAACATGAAAAAAAATACATATTCATTCAGTTCAGAGCGGAAGGGGCCTGATCCGGGGACAAATTTAACCAGTCAGTTGCAGGTATGGTGATTCCTCCACGCAGGGAAGGAAAATTCTTTTCCCCTTGCAGGTTGGATTTCCTCCCGATTTGAAATTTAGGAGCTCATTCTGGCATTTCAATTGCGGCTTTTCCCAGAGGACCGGTTTGCCCGGCCCGCTTTTCTTTGTTCACCAGTCAAATTTTTTATCATGGAAACTGCAATCACAAGAAATCCATCCGGTGGCATGGGACTTTCCAGGCCCTGGCTTGGGGATTTCTTCGGCGAAGATCTGGCCGGCTGGCTCGGCATGCGGGAGCGTTTGCTTCCTGCTGTCAATGTCTGCGAGGATGAAAAGAACTACCAGGTGGATGTCGTTGCTCCTGGTTTGCGGAAGGAGGATTTCAGGATCAACGTGGACCAGGACCATATCCTGACCATCAGCGGGGAATCCAGCCAGCAAACCAGCCATGACGGCAAACAGTACAACCGGAAGGAATACAGCTACAGTTCGTTCGCCCGGTCCTTTTATCTCCCTGAAAACGCGAAGGAGGATGGGATCGATGCCCGATACAGCGACGGGGTGCTCAGGCTCAACATTCCCAAAACGGAAAACCGCAAATCGGAAAAGCCGATGCGGCAGATCCAGGTGAAATAACCATCAGGCCTTCCCGGAAAAAAAGACTGTCAATTCATGGACCCTTTCCGGGATGCGGAACGCGTAGCGAATTCGGAATCCCGACACTTCGCAGATCTGTTTGACGATGGCCAGCCCGAGGCCTGTGCTGCGGGCATTGGCAGGATTCTTCTGAAACCGGTCGAAGATCCGGGTGGGATCGAAGGGCAAGTCGGGACCGGTGTTTTCGACCTTCAGGGTATTGTCCCGGAGGGAAAGGCGGAGTTTGCCCCGGTTGATATTATGGATGACTGCGTTGGTCACCAGGTTGGTGACCAGGATATCGGCGAGCGCGGGGTTCACCTCCACCAGGGTGTCGCAATCCAGTTCCCGGGTCACCTCGATTTGCATTTCCTGAACGAGGTCCG
>JANWKA010000054.1 GCA_025451655.1 Chitinophagaceae bacterium
ATGAAATTTCAAAGTTGCCCGACCTGGATTCGAACCAGGACAAGCAGAACCAAAATCTGCTGTACTGCCATTATACTATCGGGCAAGGATGCAAAAATAAGCGATTTTAAATCCAGGGTCAAATCAGGGATCGCCGAATATGGACGTTTCAAGGCGTCCAGAACTGTCCCGGATTCCGCGGTACATTCCCTGGGTATTAAAGACCATGTACCCCCGGCCCTGGGCATCCACTCCGATCATGCCCCCGCTACCCCCTAAACTGGGAATTTTTTCGAAAATTACCCGCCTCATGGCATCCTGAAGGCTCAACCCTGAATATTCCATCAGACAGGACACATCATGGGCAGCCACCGATCGAATAAAGAATTCCCCATAACCGGTACATGATATTCCACAGGTGGCATTGTTCGCATAGGTCCCTGCCCCAATGACCGGGCTGTCTCCAATCCTTCCAGGAATCTTGTTAATCATTCCCCCCGTGGAGGTCGCCGAAGCGATGAGCCCCTTTTGGTCCACCGCCACTGCGCCCACAGTTCCGAACCTTTCCGGTCCTTTCCCTGGGTCCTGGTGGACTTTGCGGACTTCCTGCCATTGGTTCCAACGCTCCCGGGAATAAAAATAAGAATCCGTTTCCCCCGGGATCCCGATTCGGCTGGCAAAATCCTCTGCTCCCTTTCCTGACAAGAAAACGTTCCCCGACTGTTCCATAACGGCCCGGGCCAGCAAGACCGGATTCCGGATATGGGTAACCCCCGCCACTGCCCCACATTTCAGGGAGTCCCCACGCATCACTGCAGCATCCATTTCATGATAGCCGTTCTCATTAAAAACAGATCCCCTTCCTGCATTGAAAAGGGAATTATCCTCCAGGCTTGCCACTGCCCGGGTCACCGCGTCCAGGGCTGACCCCCCCTGATCCAGAACCAGAAACCCGGCATCCAGAGCCTCCCGGAGCCCCTGGTGGCATGGGTCAAGCCGGTCTCTGTTTCCCATTGAGGGCTGGATTACCCCTGCTCCTCCGTGGATCACGATGGTATGAAGTCCCATTTCCTGCTTATAAATGAAAAGATTCCTTCCAGGGAATTAACCGGGAATTCCGGTCACCGGAGCAATTTCCTGCATTCGGAAAGTAAGCGTTGCTTGTCGACCGGTACAACCCCGACTTCTTCACAAACCAGGCCACCAGCCAGATTGGCGATTTCAGCCATCAGGCGGGCATTTTTGGTGGCGGCCCAAACCAGGCCTGCTGTGGCGATTACGGTATCTCCAGCCCCGCTCACATCGGAGATATTTCGCATATGGGAGGGTACAATGGCCCCCTGACGGGAATCCTTGTAAAAAACTCCCTGTTCAGAAAGGGTTATGAAGGTTACCTGATGCCCCAGCTTCTGGTTCAGGGTTTCATGGATCTCCTCCAGGGATTCCTCGGTCGCCTCCACTAGGGGAAGATGCAGGGCTTCCCGGACTTCCTTCATATTGGGCTTGAACACTGTGGCTCCGGAATAGGCAAAAAAATTCCGGGACTTGGGATCTACGCAAGTCGGAATGCTGAGCACCCCTGACTTGGCGATCAGCTGCTGAATCACATGGCTGGTGAGCACTCCCTTGTTATAATCCTGCAGGATGACCACATCGGGCCTGTTGGTTTCAAGGCCGGAAAGGACCATATTGAGGAAATCAATCTCATCATCTGCGATAAGGTCGCCGGTGACTTCCTGGTCCAGCCTGAGCATTTGCTGGCTGCGGCAAATAATTCTGGATTTGGTGGTGGTGATCCTGGTCTTGCTCCGGAGCACACCTTTTGAGGAAATTCCCAAGGTATCCAGCATATTGCAGAGCAACCCTGCGGCAGGATCGTCCCCGGAAACTGTATAAAGATCCACAGAAGCGCCGAGAGCCCTGAGGTTCGAAGCGACATTTGCAGCTCCCCCGGGCCGGTTTTCCTGTTTTTGAAGGGTCACCACCGGCACGGGGGCTTCCGGAGAAATCCTTTCCACGCTCCCCCAGAGGTAAGCATCCACCATCGCATCGCCGATCACTGCAGCCCGGATGTTGCCAAAATGACTGAACAGGTTATCGAAAAATTCGTAAGGCATGGTCAGGCGGGGTTTTCAACAGGATGATGACCTTTTCTCAGGAAATAGTACAGGGGGATGCCCAAAAGGACGATGATCAGGCCGGGCCAGGTATTGGCTGGCTTATAAATGAACAGTGAAACACAAATGACCGTGGCCAGCACAATATAAATTCCAGGTATCCACGGATATCCGAAGGCCTTGTAGGGCCTGGGTACATCCGGTCTGGATTTTCTCAACCGGAAAATTCCAGCTATGGTCAGGGCGTAAAATATGAGCACCACGAAGATCACATAGGTAAGCAAGTCATTATATTTCCCTGAAATACAGAGTATTGCGGCCCAGGCGCATTGGATCCATATCCCGTATGCAGGTACCCCCCTGGCATTCAGCCGGGAAGATTTTTTGAAAAAAAGGCCATCGCGAGCCATGGTGTAATATACCCTGGCACCACTGAGCACCAATCCATTCACGCAACCGAAAGTAGACACCATAATCATCAGGGCAATTAAAAGAGCCCCGCCTTTCCCGAAAATAAACAGGGAAGCTGAAGCTGCTACCCGGTCCGCAGGGGCAGTTGCGATGGCATGCATCGGAAGGACCGCCAGATATACCAGATTACATAAAATATAGATCACCGTAACGATCAGGGTTCCGAAAAGGAGGCTCAGGCCAATATTACGCTCCGGCCTCCGGATCTCCCCGGCGATAAAAGTGACACTGTTCCAGGCATCACTCGAAAAAAGGGACCCAACCATCGCCACTCCGATAAATGCCACCAGCTCCAGGCCATGAAGGGGAACCCGGGTGCCCATTCCCATACCCTGGGACTGAAACCCGGTCCAGGCATGCATCCAGTTGGAATGCCATATTCCTGCCCGGGCCCCGATCAAAAATCCGAAAAGAATCAGGATGACCAGGGATAGGATCTTTGCCGTAGTAAAAATGGCCTGTATCCATTTCCCGCTCTGAATCCCACGGGTGTTGATATAGCTGAGCAGCAGAACAAGTCCGATCGCAATGGCCTGCGCCACCGATATACTGAAACCTCCCAGGGAAAGAATTTTATGTTCTTCCCCCAGGGATGGATAAACGAAGGCAGCATATTTGGCAAATGCTACTGCGACAGCTGCGATTGTCCCGGTCTCAATCACTGCGAAAAAGGACCATCCAAACAAAAATCCAATCAGGGGATTGAATGCCTCCCGGAGGTAAACATACTGGCCACCAGCCTTCGGATACATCCCGGAAAGCTCCCCGTAGCTTACGGCGGCAGCAATAGTCATGAACCCTCCGATCACCCAGACCAGCATCATCAGGCCGGCACTTCCCACCGTTCGGGAAATCTGGGCGCTGACCAGGAATATGCCCGAACCGATCATCACGCCGGAAACCAACAAAACGCCGTCTAATAAGCCGAGGGACCTCCTGAAAGATCCATTTTCCTGCTCCATGGGCAAAATTGAAAAACCCCGGCTGAAAGATCCAGCCGGGGTTTAAGATAATAAGATAATCCCTGGGTGCGCAATTTTTTTGAGCATTCCTATTTCCCTGCAGCGGTATCCGAGTTCAGGCCGGCGATAACATCATTAGTGATGTCATAGGCGCTGTCTTTGTATAAAAGATTGTTCAGCCCGCGGGAATAAGCCAGAATATAGGCAAACTTTCGGTTCACATTGTATTTTTCCAAAAATCGGTCCAGCTTGCCCTGAAGCTCATCCTGGAAAGAAGCCTGTTCATTCAACAATTCCTGGCGCATGTTCTGTTCTTTGACTTGCAGTTGTTGTTGTTTGAGCATCAAGGCTTTCTGTTCAGATTCCCCTTCCGCCTGAGTTAAGGTCGAAGCTTTTTGCTGGAGCTGCGCCTCTTCATCCTGAAGGGTATGGGCATCCCGGCTCAGATCGGATTCCATGGCCGCCTGTTTTTTATTGAAGGCAGCATTACTTTCCCTGAAAAAACCGTAATTGGCCTCCAGGGAATCCAGGTTAACGTAAGCGATCTTAAATCCTGAGCTACTCAGGATGGCCGAATCCTTCCTGGTCAGGGGACCCGCGGGCGCAGCCGCCTCCTTTTGCGAAAAATGCCAGTATAAAAGGAGGGCCACCAGGACCACCAGGACGCAATTAATCACCAGAGAAACCTGTTTCATTGTTTTTTAAGGATTAAGGGGTGAAAACATTCCTGGGTGCGGGCTCGAAAGCAAATTTAACCTATTTGCCAGAGGGTCCTGTTAACGGGAAGCTAAAATCTTCCCGGACCCGCCCGATTCAGGGGAAAGGGAGGGGCCGGGAGATCATGCCCTTCCTACGGAATTGAAAAAGGCCCCGGGGAAACCAGGGCCTTTATTTTTTTGATTCCGGGCCATTATTCCTCCTCATCGAACTGGAAGGCCTCTTTGGAGGCCACCAGGATATCATATTCCTCCTTGGATCCGACTACCAGATTATCAAATTCCCTGAGGCCTGTGCCCGCGGGGATCAGATGACCGGTAATCACATTTTCCTTCAGGCCAAGCATCTGGTCGGTTTTCCCGTTAATGGCAGCCTGGGAAAGGACCTTGGTAGTTTCCTGGAAGGATGCAGCCGAAATCCAGCTGTGTGTTCCCAGGGAGGCTTTGGTAATCCCCAAAAGCAGCGGGCTTGAAGTGGCTGCTTCCGCGTCCCGGAATTGTACGAGTTTTTTGTCAGCACGCCGGAGGGCGGAGTTCTCCTCCCGGACCTGCCTCAAACTAACGATCTGACCGGCCTTGAGACCCGCGGATTCCCCGGGATCGGTGACCACTTTCTTATCGTAAATCTCATCATTCTCCTCGAAAAACTCGAATTTGTCCACAGTATCCCCTTCCAGGAACCTGGTATCTCCGGGATCCTCGATGGTTACCTTGCGCATCATTTGGCGGACAATCACCTCAATATGCTTGTCATTGAGCTTGACCCCTTGCAGCCTGTAGACTTCCTGAATTTCGTTAACCAGGTACTCCTGTACCGCGAAAGGCCCCTTGATGGCAAGGATGTCAGCCGGGGTGATGGACCCGTCGGAAAGGGCCGTGCCAGCCTTTACAAAGTCCCCGTCCTGAACCAGGATGTGCCGGGTCAGGGGAACCAGGTATTTCTTGATAGCTCCTTCCTTGGATTCAATGATGATCTCCCGGTTTCCTCTCTTGATGCTTCCGAAGGTGACCACTCCGTCGATCTCCGAAACAATTGCCGGATTGGACGGGCTGCGGGCCTCAAAAAGCTCCTGGACCCGGGGCAAACCCCCGGTGATGTCTCTGAGCTTTCCGATCACCCTGGGGATCTTGACGATCACCTGCCCCGGTTTCACATCATCCTTTTCGGTGACCACGATGTGGGAACCGACAGGGAGATTGTAGGTTTTAACTTCTTTTCCTTTCTCCACCAGGATGGAAGGGATCTTGTTCTTATCCTTGGTTTCTATCACCACCTTTTCCCGGTGGCCGGTTTGTTCGTCCGCTTCTTCACGGAAGGTGATCCCCTCAATGATGCTCTCGAACTTTACAGTCCCGGCAATTTCGGATACGATGACGGCATTAAAGGGATCCCAGGAACAGATTACGTCTCCCTTGATCACTTTCTGGTTATCCTTAACCAGAAGGGTGGATCCATAGGGTATGTTATGGGTGACCATGAGCCGGTCATTCTTGGAATCCATGATCCGCAATTCCCCGGTTCTCCCGATCACCACCTGCACCTTGTCCCCCTCGTTGTTTTCATAGATGGTGGTCCTCAATCCATCAAAATGCACCACCCCTTCGAACTTGGCGACCAGCTGGGAATCCACTGAGGTAGAACCAGCCACCCCCCCGACGTGGAAAGTACGCAGGGTAAGCTGGGTTCCCGGTTCCCCGATAGACTGGGCAGCGATGATGCCAACGGCATCCCCTTTCTGGGCCAGATAACCGGTAGCCAGGTTCTTCCCGTAACATTTCACGCAAACACCCCGGCGGCTTTCGCAGGTCAGGACCGAACGGATTTCGACCGATTCGATAGCGCTGTCCTCAATGCGGTGAGCCACCTCTTCGGTAATCTGGTCTCCGGCGGCAATGATGAGTTCATCCGTCTGTGGATCATAAACATTATGCAGGGACGTGCGTCCCAGGATCCGGTCGAAAAGCGGTTCAACCACTTCCTCGTTATCCTTAAGAGCGGTTGTCGCAATGCCCCGGAGGGTTCCGCAGTCTTCTTCATTGATCACCACGTCCTGGGCCACGTCCACCAGGCGGCGGGTGAGGTAACCTGCATCCGCAGTCTTCAGAGCTGTATCGGCAAGACCTTTCCGGGCCCCGTGGGTGGAAATGAAATATTCCAAAACGTTAAGGCCATCCTTGAAATTGGATAAAATCGGGTTTTCGATGATCTCCGAACCGGTAGATCCCGATTTCCTGGGCTTTGCCATCAGGCCCCTTATCCCGGCCAGCTGCTTGATCTGCTGCTTGGAGCCCCTCGCACCGGAATCCAGCATCATATAAACCGAGTTGAAGCCCTGTTTGTCATTGGCCAGCTCCCGGATCAGGGTCTCTGTCAGCTTGGTATCCACCCTGGACCAAATATCAATGATCTGGTTATATCGTTCGTTATTGGTGATCAGGCCCATATTATAATTATCCCAAACCTCATCCACCTCCGTGGAGGCGTTCTCGATCATGGTCTGCTTGGCTTCCGGGATGATCAGGTCATTAATGTTGAAAGAAAGTCCTCCCTTGAAGGCCATCCGGTAACCCAGGGTCTTGATTTCATCCAGGAACCTGGCTGTCTTGGGGATATCGGTAACCTTGATGATGTCTCCGATGATCTCCCGCAGGGATTTCTTCGTCAGCAGGGCATTGATAAAGCCTGCTTCCCTGGGTACGGTTTGGTTGAACAAAACCCTCCCTACGGTCGTCTCGATGAGCCTGGTATCCAGCTTTCCATCCGCGGCGCGTATCTGGGTCTTCACCTTGATCCAGGCGTGCAGGTCGACCTTTCCCTCGTTGTAGGCAATGATGACCTCCTCTGATGAATAAAAGGATTTGCCTTCTCCGTTCACCTTTTCTGTATCGGTGGACCTTTTGCCTTTGGTGATATAATAAAGGCCGAGCACCATGTCCTGTGAAGGCAGAGTGATCGGGGTGCCATTCTGGGGGTTCAGGATGTTATGGCTGGATAACATCAGGAGCTGGGCTTCCAGGATCGCCGCATTGCTCAAGGGAACATGAACAGCCATCTGGTCCCCGTCAAAATCCGCGTTGAACGCGGTACAAACGAGGGGATGCAGCTGGATGGCTTTCCCTTCAACCAGCTTGGGCTGGAAGGCCTGGATGGACAACCGGTGCAGGGTCGGAGCCCTGTTCAGCATTACCGGATGGCCTTTGAGGATGTTTTCCAGGATATCCCATACCACGGCTTCCTTCCGGTCCACCAGCTTCTTGGCGGACTTCACGGTCTTCACGATCCCTCTTTCAATCAGCTTCCGGATGATGAAGGGCTTGAACAGTTCGGCTGCCATGTCTTTGGGAAGTCCGCACTCATGGAGTTTCAGTTCCGGCCCTACCACGATCACGGACCTTCCGGAATAATCCACCCTTTTTCCGAGGAGGTTCTGGCGGAACCTTCCCTGTTTCCCCTTAAGCACATCACTGAGGGATTTCAGGGCCCGGCCCCCTTCGGCTTTCACGGCGTTGGATTTCCGGGAATTATCGAACAGGGAATCCACGGCTTCCTGGAGCATGCGCTTTTCATTGCGCAGGATCACTTCCGGAGCCTTGATCTCAATCAGTCTTTTCAGCCGGTTATTGCGGATGATCACCCTCCGGTACAGGTCATTCAGGTCAGAGGACGCGAATCGGCCGCCGTCCAGGGGCACCAGCGGCCTCAGTTCAGGAGGCACCACTGGCACATATTGCATCACCATCCATTCCGGATGGTTCTCGATATTCTGGTTGGCTTCCCGGAAGGCCTCCACCACACTGAGCCTTTTGAGCGCCTCCGCTTTCCTTTGCTGGGAAGTCTCATGGGCGGCCTGGTTACGCAGGTTATAGGACAGCTCGTCGAGCTTGATCCGGGAAAGGAGCATATGGGCCGCTTCGGCTCCCATCTTGGCGATAAACTTGTTCGGATCATCGTCCGGGAGTATCTGGTTTTCCTTGGGAAGGGAATCCAGGATCTCCAGGTACTCTTCCTCGGTGAGCAGGTCCAGGGTGTTGAGACCCTTGTCATGGCGGATCCCGGGCTGAATCACCACGAACCTTTCATAATAGATGATCGTCTCCAGTTTCTTGGAGGACATCCCCAGCAGGTAGCCGATCTTGTTGGGAAGGGATTTGAAATACCAGATATGGACCACCGGGACGACCAGCTTGATATGGCCCATCCGCTCCCTTCTCACCTTCTTTTCGGTTACTTCCACGCCGCAGCGGTCACAGACGATGCCCTTATAGCGGATCCTTTTGTATTTTCCGCAATAGCATTCATAATCCTTCACAGGACCAAAAATCCTCTCGCAAAACAGCCCGTCCCGCTCCGGCTTGTAGGTCCGGTAATTGATGGTTTCCGGCTTGAGCACCTCGCCATAGGACCTTTCCAGGATGGAATCCGGTGAGGCCAGGCTGATGGTGATCTGGCTGAAATTCAGTTTGGGACGATTTTCCTTTTTGATAGCCATTATGTCTCCTTTTATTTTAGGCCGCAAATCCCGCAATTCCTTGCGGGTCTTTCCGGGTCAGTTTTATGGTGATCCGATCCCTCCGCGGGAAGTCCCCGCTGAAGCGATTATTCAAATTTCAGGTCCAGGCCGAGTCCCCTCAGTTCATGCACGAGCACGTTGAAGGATTCGGGGGTGCCCGCTTTGGGAATATTGTCCCCCTTCACTACCGCTTCATAGGCTTTGGCCCTTCCGATGATATCATCGGACTTGATGGTCAACAGTTCCTGAAGGATATTGGCCGCTCCATAGGCTTCCAGGGCCCAGACTTCCATTTCCCCGAAACGCTGGCCGCCGAATTGGGCCTTCCCTCCGAGGGGCTGCTGGGTGATCAGGCTGTATGGCCCGATGGACCGGGCATGCATCTTATCATCAACCATGTGGGAAAGCTTCAGCATATAGATCACTCCGACGGTAGCTTTCTGATGGAACCTTTCACCGGTCTCCCCGTCATAAAGGAAAGTGTGGCCGAATTTCGGCAGGCCTGCCTTCAGGATATGGTCGGCGATTTCCTCGGTGGAAGCGCCGTCGAAGATCGGAGTCGCGAATTTTACCCCGAGTTTTTCGCCAGCCCAGCCCAGCACGGTTTCGTAAATCTGTCCCAGGTTCATCCTGGAAGGAACCCCCAGGGGATTCAGCACGATATCCACGGGAGTGCCATCTTCCAGGAACGGCATATCCTCGTCCCTGACGATCTTGGCGACAATTCCCTTATTACCGTGCCTTCCGGCCATCTTGTCTCCGACTTTCAGCTTCCTTTTGGAGGCCAGGTAGACTTTAGCGAGCTTCAACACTCCGGCAGGAAGCTCGTCCCCGATGGAGATGTTGAACTTTTCCCGCTTGTAACGGCCCAGTTCCTCGTTGTACTTGATGTTGAAATTATGGAGCAGGGTATTGATCTGTTCGTTGGTACCGTCGTCCGAAGTCCACCCCAGGGGGTTGACGTTCTGGAAATCAATGTTGGCCAGGTTCTTCGTGGTGAACTTGGAACTCTTGGCGATCAGTAATTCTCCAAAATTATTATTGATTCCGGCAGAAGGTTTGTCCTTCAGCAGGACCAGGAGCTTGCTCAGCAACACGCTGGTCAAGTCCTCGGCATTCTTCTGGTGTACTTTTTCCAGCTTCTCAATGGAGGATTTTTCCCTCACCTTCGAGTTTTTGTCCTTTTTCGCCCTGGAGAAAAGCTTCTTGTCGATGACCACCCCTTCGGTTGAGGGAGGCGCTTTCAGGGAGGCGTCCTTGGCATCCCCGGCCTTGTCACCGAAAATGGCACGGAGCAGCTTCTCCTCCGGGGAAGGATCGCTTTCTCCCTTCGGGGTTATTTTCCCGATCAGGATATCGCCTTCCTTTACGTGTGCTCCCACCCGGATGATGCCATGCTGGTCCAGATCCTTGGTGGCTTCCTCGCTGACATTGGGAATATCGGCAGTCAGCTCTTCTTCTCCCAGCTTGGTATCCCTGACCTCCAGTTCATATTCATCGATATGGATGGAAGTGAACAGGTCCTCCCGGGCTACCCGCTCCGATATGACAATTGCATCTTCGAAATTGTATCCTTTCCAGGGCATGAAGGCCACCTTCAGGTTCCGGCCCAGGGCAAGCTCCCCGTTTTTGGTGGCATACCCCTCAGTCAGGAAATCCCCGGTCTGGACCTTTTGGCCTTTTCTTACGCAGGGCTTGAGGTTGATAGAAGTGGACTGGTTGGTTTTCGTGAATTTGGTCAACCGGTACACTTTAAGGTCTTCCTCGAAACTGACCAGTTTTTGCATGTCATCCCGGTCATACCGCACATGAATTTCATTGGCATCCACATATTCGATCACCCCGGGTCCTTCTGCGGTGATCTGCAGCCTGGAATCCCGGGCAGCCTTACCCTCCAGACCGGTACCAACGATCGGCACCTGGGGATTGATCAGGGGAACGGCCTGGCGCTGCATGTTGGAGCCCATGAGGGCCCTGTTGGCGTCATCATGTTCCAGGAAGGGGATCAGGGAAGCGCTAAGGCCCACAATCTGATTTGGGGCCACGTCCATAAACTCAATTTCACCCCGGTCCAGGATCGGAAAATCTCCCGTCTGGCGGGCCTTGACTTTTTCGTCCAGGAAATGGCCCTTATCGTCCAGCGACACGTTCGCCTGGGCAATCTTGGCATTGTCCTCCTCCTCGGCGCTCAGGAATTCGATTTTATGGGTATCTACCTTCCCGTCCTTAACCTTGCGATAGGGGGTTTCGATAAATCCCATTTCATTCACCTTGGCATGAACGCAAAGGGTGGAGATCAGTCCGATATTGGGTCCTTCAGGGGTTTCAATGGTGCAAAGTCTCCCATAATGGGAATAATGCACGTCCCTTACTTCAAAACCTGCCCTTTCCCTGCTCAGGCCGCCCGGCCCAAGGGCGGAAATACGCCGCTTGTGGGTGATCTCCGAAAGGGGATTGGTCTGGTCCAGGAACTGGGAAAGCTGGGAAGTCCCAAAAAAGGAATTGATCACGGAGGAAAGGGTCCGGGCATTGATCAGGTCCACCGGCGTGAAGACTTCATTGTCGCGCACGTTCATCCTTTCCCGGATCGTCCTGGCCATACGGGCCAGCCCCACCCCGAATTGGGCATATAATTGTTCCCCGACGGTCCGTACCCGGCGGTTGCTGAGGTGATCGATGTCATCGATCTCCGCTTTTCCGTTGGTCAGGTGGACCAGATACTTGATGATCTCGATGATATCTTCCTTAGTCAGCACCCGTTTGTCCAGGGTGGTCTGGAGATAAAGCTTCCGGTTGACCTTATAGCGTCCGACTTCTCCCAGGTCATAGCGCTTGTCAGAGAAGAAAAGCTTGTCGATGATCCCGCGGGCCGTCTCATCGTCCGGAGCGTCTGCGCCCCTGAGTTGCCGGTAAATATGCTGGACTGCCTCCAGTTCAGAATTGGAGGTATCCTTGTTGAGGGTATTGTAAATGATCGAGAAATCCCCGCTCACTTCCTCCTTCTGCAAAAAGACGGTTTTTACACCCAGGCCGGTGATCAGGTCGATGTTGGCCTGGTCCAGGATGCTGTCCCGTTCCAGGACCACTTCATTACGCTCGATGGAGACCACCTCGCCGGTATCCTCATCCACGAAATCCTCCACCCAGCTGCGCAGTACCCTTGCCGCCAGCTTCTTACCCGTGAATTTTTCAAGGGTCTTCTTGTCCGCCTTCACCTCGTCTGCCATTCCGAACAGCTCCAGGATATCCTTATCCGTCTCATAGCCGATGGCCCTGAGCAGGGTGGTCACCGGAAATTTCTTCTTCCGGTCGATATAGGCGTACATCACATTATTGATGTCCGTGGCAAATTCCATCCAGGCTCCCTTGAAGGGGATTACCCTGGCGGAATAGATTTTCGTGCCGTTGGGATGGAGGGACTGGCCGAAGAACACCCCGGGGGACCGGTGCAGCTGGGAAACCACCACCCGTTCAGCTCCGTTGATCACAAAGGTGCCGCGGGGAGTCATATAGGGGATATTGCCCAGGAATACATCCTGGACAATGGTTTGGAAATCCACATGTTCCTCATCATTACAGCTCAGCCGGAGTTTGGCCTTCAGGGGTACCGAATAGGTTAATCCCCTTTCGATGCATTCTTCAATGGTATACCTGGGAGGATCCACGAAATAGTCCAGGAACTCCAGGTTAAATATGTTCCTGGTGTCCGTGATTGGAAAATTTTCCCTGAATACCTTGAAAAGCCCTTCCACGTTACGTTTGTCCGGCGTGGTCTCCAACTGGAAGAAGTCCTTGAATGACTGGATCTGGATCCCCAGCAAATCCGGGGTTTCAACCACCTGCCTGATCTTTCCGAAATTGATTCTTTCCTGTGCGGTTACTTTTTTTGAGGACATATTAAGGGTTGAAATTAAGGCTCATTGAATACGGCAACAGGCCAAAGGTGTTGCCACTTTTGACCTAAAAATCCAAATTCCGGAAGGGGCTTACTGCAGCTCAACTTCCGCTCCGGCTTCCTTCAATTTGGAAGCCACCTGCTCTGCATCCGCTTTTGCCACATTCTCCTTGATCGGCTTGGGGGCGCCGTCCACCAGGTCCTTTGCCTCTTTCAGGCCGAGTCCCGTGATTTCTTTCACCACTTTCACCACATTGAGCTTGTTGGGGCCTGCGGCCTTCAGCAAGACCGTGAATGCCGTCTTTTCCTCTGCGGGTTTTGCCGCAGCGGCCGGGCCTGCTGCTGCTGAAACCGGTGCAGCCGCCGCAGGCTCGATCCCATGTTCCTCCTTCAGGATCTTCGCCAGTTCGTTGACTTCCTTTACGGACAAACCAACCAGTTGTTCCGCAAACGCTTTTAAATCTGCCATGTGAATCTGAATTTTTTTCTGCTTTAAATAATCTGAACCTGATATGATAACTGAAAAAATGGAAGCCTTGTGGTACCGGAAAGGATCAACCTTCTCGCTGCTCCAGGGTCCTGACCACCCCCGCGAGCTTCTGCCCTCCTGACTGGAGCGCTCCCATCACCCGCTGAACCGGAGCCTGCAACAGGCTGATCACTTCCCCGATCAGCTCGTTGCGTGTCCTCAACCTTCCGAGGATCTCCAGCTGTTGATCGCCGAGATAGACGTCCGAATCGATATAAGCCGCCTTGAGCAGGGGCCGATCCCCGTTGGTGTCCCTTCTGAAGGAACTGATGATCTGGGCCGGAGATTTCGGGTTTTCTGAAAAAAGAATAGCTGTCTGACCGTTCAGGGCACCCCATACCCCGGCGTATTTTTCGGTTCCGTTCTGCTCCAGGGCCTTTCGGATCAGGCTGTTCTTGGCCACCCTCATTTCCACTTTCCCTTCGTGACAGATCCTGCGGAGCCGGTTGACCTGGGCCACGGTGAGGGAGCTCGAATCCGCGAAATAGAAATTCTGATATTGGGAGAACTTCTCCTTCAGCAACCCGATAGCCTCATTCTTCTGTGTCTTGTTCATTGCTCCTTAATTTGAAACGGACCTGGGGTCCACGGTGATGCCAGGGCTCATGGTGCTGGCCATCGAAATCCCCCTGAGGTAAATTCCCTTGGCAGATGAAGGCTTGAGCCGGATCACCGCGTTGATCAATTCCTGGGAATTCTGTTCAATCTTGTCCGAGGTGAAGGATACCCTTCCGACGGAGGCATGGATGATCCCTGCCTTATCGACCTTGAAGGATATTTTCCCCCCTTTTACATCCCGGATCGCCCCGGCAATATCATTGGTCACCGTGCCTGTTTTGGGATTCGGCATCAGGTTCCTGGGTCCGAGCACTTTTCCCAGCTTGCCGATTTTCGGCATGACCGAGGGAGTGGCGATCACCACGTCCACATCGGCCCAGCCTCCTTCGATTTTCTGCACATATTCATCCAGGCCGGTGAAATCGGCACCTGCAGCCTTCGCTTCTTCCTCCTTTTCCGGGGGGCAAAGCACCAGGACCTTTTTGGATTTCCCGGTTCCATGGGGGAGCGTTACCGATCCCCGGACGGACTGGTCGGCCTTTTTGGGGTCAACCCCGAGCCGGATATGCAGGTCCACGCTGCTGTCGAACCTGGTGCAGTTCACCTCCCTGACGAGGGAAGCCGCATCCTTCAGGGTGAATTCCTTATTATTCAGCCTGGTCAGGGCTGCTTTTCTTTTTTTGGTGATGGCCATCGCAGAATCGGTTTTTGCGGTCAGTCAATTGGGTTTACTTGGTCATCCCGTCAACGGTGATGCCCATGCTCCTGGCGGTTCCGGCGACCATGGAGGCCGCGCTTTCCAGGGTGAAGCAGTTCAGGTCCGCCATTTTATCCCTGGCGATTGCCTCAACCTGCTCCCGGGTGACCTTCCCGACCTTATTCCGGTTCGGTTCTTTTGATCCGCTTTGCAATTTGGCAAGCTCCAGCAGCTGCACCGCAGCCGGGGGCGTCTTGATGACAAAATCGAAGGACTTGTCGGTATATACGGTCAGAATCACCGGAAGGACCTTTCCCATCCGGTCCTGGGTCCTGGCATTAAACTGTTTGCAGAACTCCATGATGTTGACTCCCTTGGAGCCCAGTGCCGGACCGATGGGGGGGGCAGGGTTCGCCTGTCCTCCTTTCACCTGGAGCTTCACATAACCTGAGATTTCCTTTGCCATATTTCCTGCTTTTGGTATAACGGGCAATCCCCGAAGCTCAGCTGATCTTTTCGACCTGCATGAAATTGAGCTCCACCGGTGTGGCCCTTCCAAAGATTTTAACCGTTACTTTCAGCTTTTTCTTTTCGTCGTTCACTTCCTCAATGGTGCCGTTGAAATCATTGAAGGCCCCATCGATGATCTTAATGGTCTCTCCCACGATGAAGGGTTCGCTCATTGTCAGGCCCTGATCGGTCACCTCATCCACCTTACCCAGCATCTTGTTCACCTCGGTTTTCCGGAGGGCCACCGGTTTGTCCTTACCCAGGAAATGGATTACGTTGGTCGTGTTGTTGAT
The DNA here is from genome assembly GCA_025451655.1 of Chitinophagaceae bacterium. Classification (GTDB taxonomy): domain Bacteria; phylum Bacteroidota; class Bacteroidia; order Chitinophagales; family Chitinophagaceae; genus JANWKA01. Next base: position 15,239 of record JANWKA010000054.1, read on the forward strand.
ATGGGAAATCATTTCATCGGTGAGCTTCCCGTCAACCGCCTCAATCATGATATAACCCGGATAGAAATTCTTCTCCCTCATGACTTTCTTCCCGGCCTGCATTTTATATACATGTTCCACGGGAACGAAAACCTGGGTGATCACATTACCCCACCCGGACCGGCGGATATCCACATCGAGGTATTCCTTGATCTTTTTCTCCTTCCCGCTCACCACGCGAAGCACATACCATTTGGTCTCCCGGACCGGGGGAGTCATAGCTGCTTCTGCTTCCATCATTTGAACATATTGTAGTAAAATTCCAGGATCTTGCTCCCTCCGAGATCCATCATCCATACGATCAGGGTCACGATGATGGTGGAAAGCAGCACAACCATGGTGGAAGACTGCAACTCCTCCCAGCTTGGCCAGGAAACTTTATTGACCAGCTCGTGGTAGGATTCCTGTAAATAGCTTACGATCTTGTTCATTCCCTTTCCTTTTTCCTCCCCTGTTTCCTGCACGGGCAGAGAGATTCGAACTCCCATCAACGGTTTTGGAGACCGCTATTCTACCCTTGAACTATGCCCGTTGGAAATATCTATCCGATTTTCTGCGGGGCCGCAGGAATCCCCGCTTATTTCAGGATCTCGGTCACCTGTCCTGCGCCCACGGTACGCCCCCCTTCACGGATTGCGAATTTCAATCCTTTTTCCATGGCGATGGGCTGGATCAGGTGCACCAGCAGGGATACATTATCCCCGGGCATCACCATTTCCACACCCTGGGCGAGCTCCACTTCTCCGGTCACGTCCGTAGTCCTGAAATAGAACTGGGGACGGTACTTTTTGAAGAATGGAGTATGACGGCCGCCTTCTTCCTTGCTCAGCACGTAGACCTCGCATTTGAAATCGGTGTGCGGGGTGATGGAGCCTGGCTGGCAAATCACCATTCCGCGACGGATATCCTTTTTTTCGATCCCCCGGAGCAGCAACCCGGCATTATCTCCAGCTTCCCCTTCGTCCAGGATCTTTTTGAACATTTCCACACCGGTCACCGTGGACTTCAGGGATTGGGGAATCAGCCCCACGATTTCCACGTTATCTCCGACCTTTACCTTTCCCCTCTCGATACGGCCGGTTCCTACGGTTCCGCGGCCCGTAATGGAGAATACATCCTCCACAGACATCAGGAAGGGCTGATCGATCGGGCGGGGAGGCAGCGGGATGTAGGTGTCCACCGCATCCATAAGTTCATCGATGGCCTTCACCCATTTTTCATCACCGGCAAGGGCTCCGGTTGCGGATCCCTTGATGATGGGAACATTGTCCCCGTCAAATCCGTAAGAAGTGAGCAATTCCCGGATTTCAATCTCCACCAGTTCCAGCAGTTCCGGGTCGTCCACCAGGTCCACCTTATTCATGAAGACAACGATCCTGGGCACGCCCACCTGGCGGGCCAGCAGGATATGTTCCTTGGTCTGGGGCATGGGTCCGTCCGTGGCGGCGACAACCAAAATGGCGCCATCCATCTGGGCGGCTCCGGTGATCATATTTTTCACATAATCCGCATGGCCGGGGCAATCCACATGGGCATAATGGCGATGGGCGGTCTGATATTCGACGTGGGCGGTATTGATGGTAATCCCCCTTTCCTTTTCTTCAGGGGCGGCATCAATGGAATCATAGTCCCTCTTCTCGGCAAGCCCCTTTTTGGCCAGAATGGCCGTGATGGCTGCGGTCAGCGTGGTCTTTCCGTGATCCACGTGACCGATCGTGCCGATATTGACATGGGGTTTATCCCTTTTGAAGGTTTCCTTTGCCATTGTGATTGGGTTTTATAGATCTTTTTTCAAGTTGTATCGGGTATTGCCGATGTCCTGCTCCAAAATGCGGGTCAATCAGGATTTCATTCCTGGTGTTTGAGCCGTTGATGAGAATTGAACTCACGACCTCTTCCTTACCAAGGAAGTGCTCTACCACTGAGCTACAACGGCTGGTCAAACCGTTGTCAGTTGATTATTGTCTGATGACAAGGTAGATACTGACAAACGTCAACTGGTTCCTGGCCGGTGCATGAGAGCGGGAGACGAGGTTCGAACCCGCGACCTACAGCTTGGAAGGCTGTCGCTCTACCAACTGAGCTACTCCCGCAGGTCAGAAAATAACCAGAACCGCTCCGGTTTTTGTTGTTTTGCTTACGCTTTGCAAAGAACTGTGGGCAGGAGTGGATTCGAACCACTGAAGTCGAAAGACAGCGGATTTACAGTCCGCCCCATTTGGCCGCTCTGGAACCTGCCCTGTTTCCCCGCTCCAAAGGATTTCCCAGCCTGGGGCACTGTTGGCTCCTGAGCCAGCAGAGGGATTCGAACCCCCGACCAGCTGATTACAAATCAGCTGCTCTGGCCAACTGAGCTATGCTGGCGAAGGCCGGTCGGAAAATCCGGATGCTGCATCCGGATTACCTGCCCGGCTTTCCGGGGGATAAACCTGCGATTTACAGTCCAAACCCACTGCTGAAAAGAACTTCAACCTATCATGACTTCCCTAAAACTTTTTTTGGGAAGGCAAAGGTAGTAAATGAAATGCACAAAGCCAAATAATCTGGAAATATTCCGGGGCTGTTTCCCGGTCCCAAATTCCTTCTGAAGGCTTTGGGGCTGAAAGAGTTAAACTGGAGTTACCGGAACTGCCTACCCTTCGTTCGGGCGATGCTTTCGACCATCGAATCATAGGCTCTTACAAAGGACTGTTGAAAGGATTTCGAAAGGTGCCGGGTGAAGAGTTCCCGGTGGGGCAAATGGACCCGGATTTCTGCCACTTTGTCCTTAATCTGGTGGGCCGGGTTGTCCACCCTGAGGAATACCCCTACCGTGGTGATGCCGGGGTAATAGGAGGGAAGCTTTTCGACCCTCCTTTTGATCCATCCGATCAGCCGGGAATCTGCATCAAACCGGGTGGTCCTGATTTGTACATTCATAAGAAAATAATTATGTAAATAAATGATCACAAATAGTTTATTATTATAAAACTCAGGATTTGGGATGGGCCCGGAGATATACTTCCCGGAGCCTTGCAATGGAGTTGTGGGTGTAGACCTGGGTAGCCGCCAGGCTGGAATGGCCCAGAAGCTCCTTGACCGCATTGAGTTCAGCACCCCCATTGGTGAGGTGGGTGGCAAAACTATGCCGTAACAGGTGCGGGCTGCGTTTTTCCAGGGTGGTGACTTTTGCCAGGGCCTGATGAACCACCCTGTAGACATATTTGGGGTATAATCGGCTTCCTTTCCCGTTGACCAGCAGGTATTCAGGATCAAACCCTTTCCCGATCCTGGCCTTCAGTTTCCCATAGTCCCGGATCTGGTCCAGTAGCCGGTCGCATACGGGGATGATCCTTTCCTTGCTGCCTTTTCCGAGCACTTTCATGGTCCGGGTACCAAAGTCTACCTGGCTGGTTTTCAGCCCGGTGAGCTCGCTGCGGCGGATCCCGGTGGCATAAAGGATCTCCAGCAACAGGGACCGGGTAAACTGGTCAAAGCTTTCGGGGCCTCCGGCCTGACCCGGTCGCGCACCGGAAAGAACCTGCTCCATTTCAGCCTCGTTCAGGAAGGAAGGGAGCCTCTTTTGGATTTTGGGGGTGATGATCTTTCCCATGGGGTTGGACCGGGCGAGCGCCTTGCGCCTCAGGTACCGGTAGAAGGATTTCAGGGTGGAAATCTTTCTTGCGATGGACCTGGAACTGATCCCCTCCTCCTTCAGACTGGAAAGCCAGGAGCGGATGTAGGCATGGGATATCGCATCAACATCCATTTCCTCACCATATGTAAGCAATAGATATTCAAAAAATTGTTTCAGGTCATTTTGATAGGCAAGAACCGTATGAGCGGCATACCGCTTTTCGAAACGGAGGTAGGAAATAAATGGTTCAACAAGTAGGATCCCCTTATCCAAAGCCAAAGATTGACCACAGTAAAGTTAACCTAAAACCAGGTGAAAACAAGTGAGGAAGGGAAGCTGAAACCGGATCAGGGTTCGATTTTCCCCGTTGCAATTTGCTGCCGGTAAACCGCTTTCAGCACGGTGGAGCGCCTTTTAATGGAGGGTTTGGTATAGGATTGACGAGCCCTCAGCTGGAGGAGGATGCGCGCCTTTTCGAACTTCTTCTTGTACTTTTTAAGGGCCTTATCGATATTTTCGCAATCTTTGGAATCGATGATCAGCATGTACCGGATGAATTTAGAGGCGCAAAGATAAGGATTTTTCCAAACATTTTAATCATCCCGGGCCTTCCATCCCCTTCCCATGTTTACGGGCATCATTGAAGCAACCGGCGTCCTGGAATCCACCCAATTCCCCGGGGACAACCTTTTATGGGTCATCCGCTCCCCTATTTCCTCCGACCTCCGGGAAGGTCAAAGCGTTTCCCACGACGGGGTATGTCTTACCGTAACCGGGGTGGATCAGGGCACCCACCAGGTAACCGCAATCCGGGAGACCCTGGAAAAATCCAACCTGGGGTCCCGGAAACCGGGGGATTGGGTCAACCTGGAGCGTTCCCTGATGCTTGGGGATCGCCTGGACGGTCACCTGGTGCAGGGGCATGTGGATTGCCGGGGAGTTTGCAGACAGCTCACCGAAATGGAAGGAAGCCACGTGCTTCGGATCGGGTTCCCCCCGGAATTTTCCAGGCTGCTCATTGAAAAGGGATCGGTTTGTATAAACGGGATCAGCCTGACGCTTTTCGATTTAACCGACC
>JANWKA010000055.1 GCA_025451655.1 Chitinophagaceae bacterium
AATTCCGGGATCACGTTTCCCAGGGGGCAGCCGTGCTGGCAAAAGGGAGTTCCGCAATTCATGCACCGGGCAGCCTGGCCGTGGAGCGCTTCCGGCGTGAATCGCTCCTCGAATTCCCGGAAATGCTTCACCCGTTCTGCGGGAGATTCTCTTCCCGGCAGCGTTCGTTCAAAATCCAGAAATCCGGTAGGCGAGCCCATTAACGAATATGATTTTGCAGTTCAGGTATCACAGAAGAAGATTTCATCAGCACTTTCTTGTATTCTTTCGGGAACACCTTCACGAAATTCCGGAGCTGGTTGTCCCAGTCCTTGAGGATGAACCCGGCCACGGTGCTTCCCGTCACCTGGTGGTGCCGCAGGATCATGGCGTGCAGTTCCTGGGTGTCAGCAGGGAGCAGGGGGTCCAGGTCCACCATTTCCCGGTTGCAATTTGCGGCGAACCTGCCGTTGACATCATAGAGGTAGGCGATGCCCCCGCTCATTCCCGCGGCGAAATTCCTGCCGGTGGTACCCAGGACCACCACCCTCCCTCCCGTCATATATTCGCATCCATGGTCTCCCACTCCTTCCACCACCGCGGTGGCCCCGGAGTTGCGGACACAAAACCTTTCCCCGGCCCTTCCCCGAATGAAAGTTTTCCCCGAAGTGGCTCCATATAAAGCCACATTCCCCAGGATGATGTTTTCTTCCGGGACAAATCCGGCGTCCCGGTCCGGGTATAGGACGAGGGTGGCCCCGCTCAGGCCTTTTCCGAAATAGTCATTGGCTTCTCCTTCCAGATCCAGGGTAATCCCCGGGGCGCAAAAGGCTCCGAAGCTCTGGCCTGCTGCTCCCCGGAAACGGACCTGGATCGTTCCTTCCGGCAGTCCCCTGGACCGGTATTTTCGGGAAATCTCGCTGGACAGGATGGCACCGACCGCCCGGTCGGTGTTGTGAATTTCCCGCTCCAGATGAACCTTTTCCCCCCGGTCAAGTGCAGGCGCAGAATCGCGGACCAGGCCCCAGTCCATCACGCCCTCCAGGCCATGATCCTGTTCCCGGATCCGGAAGCTTTCCACCCCTTCCATATCCGGTTCGCGGAATAACAGGGCGGAGAGGTCCAGTCCCTTGTATTTCCAGTGATGGATATGACCGCGGACCTGCAGCATTTCAGAATGACCCACCATTTCGTTGATCGTCCTGAACCCCAGCTGGGCCATGATCTCCCGGAGCTCCCCGGTAAGGAAGCGGAAGAGGTTGACCACGTGATCCGGGTCCCCCGCAAACCTTTTTCGCAGTTCGGGGTCCTGGGTTGCCACGCCTACGGGGCAGGTATTGAGGTGGCATTTGCGCATCAGGACACAACCCTCCACGACCAGGGCGGCGGTGGCCACACCCCATTCCTCCGCACCCAGCAGGGTAGCGATGGCGATATCCCGGCCGGTCTTGAGCTGTCCGTCAGTCTGGACCACGACCCGGCTGCGCAGCCTGTTTTTCATTAAGGTCTGGTGGGTCTCGGCGAGTCCGAGTTCCCAGGGAAGACCGGCGTGGCGGATGGAGCTCAGGGGCGATGCGCCGGTTCCTCCGTCATGTCCGGAGATCAGCACCACATCAGCCCTTGCCTTGGTGACCCCGGCCGCAATGGTTCCCACCCCGGCCTTGGAGACCAGCTTGACCGAGATCCGGGCCCGGGGATTGGCATTCTTCAGGTCAAAGATCAGCTGGGCCAGATCCTCAATGGAATAAATATCGTGGTGGGGGGGAGGAGAGATCAGGCCTACTCCAGGCGTGGCATTCCGGACCCTGGCGATCCATTCGTTCACCTTGTGCCCGGGCAATTGCCCCCCTTCCCCGGGCTTGGCACCCTGGGCCATCTTGATCTGGAGCTCCTCCGCGCTGTTGAGATAATGGCTGGTCACGCCGAAGCGCGCTGAAGCCACCTGCTTGATGGCCGAACGCATGCTGTCGCCGTTCGGCAGGGGCTCATATCGCATTTCGTCTTCCCCTCCTTCTCCGGTATTGCTTTTGCCTCCCAGGCGATTCATTGCGATTGCCAGGGTGCTGTGGGCTTCATGCGAAATCGAACCGAAGCTCATCGCCCCGGTCGCAAACCTCCGGTAAATATTTTCAGCAGGCTCCACCTCCTCCAGGGGGATGGAGGGCCGGTCGGTCCTGAAATCAAGCAGGCTGCGAAGGGTGCAGGCTTTTTCGCTCTGGTCGTTGACCAGCCTGGAATATTTTTTGAAAATGCCGTAATCCCCGCTGCGGGCAGCATGTTGCAGCAGGTGGATGGTCTGGGGATTGAACAGGTGGAATTCCCCTTTCCTTTTCCACTGGTAGAGCCCGCCGGTCGTCAGCCGCATGGCCGGAACCTCCTTTGGCGCGAAGGCCAGGAAATGCCGGACCAGGGTCTCCTTGGCGATTTCATCCAGGCCCATGCCCCCGATCCGGGAAATCGCGCCGGTGAAATAGGCATCCACCACGGTCCGGTTGATCCCGAGGATCTCGAAGGTCTGGGCTCCCTGGTAAGACTGGAAGGTAGAGATCCCCATCTTGGAAAAAACTTTCAGCAATCCCTCGCAAACAGCCTTGATGTAATTTTTCTTGAGGGTGTCTGCCGTCAGGGGAGTGTCGATCCCTCCGCCGAGCTTCATGTCCCGGATGGTGGAAAGGGCCAGGTAGGGATTGATGGCGGTGGCGCCGAAACCGATCAGGCAGGCGAAATGGTGCACTTCCCAGACGTCCCCGGCCTCCACCACGATGCCAACCGCTCCCCGGTATCCCTTGCGGATCAGGTGATGGTGAACGGCGGAAGTGGCCAGCAGGGAAGGGATCGGCGCATGTTCCGAATCGATGGCGCGGTCCGATAGAATGATCACCTCAAATCCGTCCTCCACTGCGTCCACGGCATAGCGGCAAAGCCTTTCAATCCCCTTGCGAAGGGATCCCGGTTTTCCGTCAGCCTTGAAATAGCATTGCAGGGTTTTGGCCTGGAAGATGCCCGTGTCGATGCTCCGGAGCTTTTCCAGCTCGTAGTTGGTCAGGATCGGGTGCTTCAGGGCAACCGAATGGCAATGCAGCGGATTTTCATCCAGCAGGTTGCCGTTATTGCCCAGAAAGGTCGCCAGGCTCATTACCAGCCGTTCCCGGATGGGGTCGATGGGCGGATTGGTCACCTGGGCGAACAGTTGCTTGAAGTAGTGGGAAATATGCTGGGGCTGGTCAGAAAGCACAGCCAGCGGAGTATCAGTCCCCATGGAGCCGACGGGTTCCTTCCCGTCGGTTGCCATGGGACGGATCAGCACATCGAGGTCCTCGGTGGTATAGCCAAATGCCTTCTGGTACCGGAATATCGCGTCATGCTCCAGGTGGGTGAACCGGACCCTGGGCTCGGGCAGTTCCTCGATCCGGATCTTGTAACGGTTCAGCCATTCGCTGTAGGGCTGACTGGAACAGATTTCCTGCTTGAGCTCCTCGTCCGAAACAATGCATCCCCGGGAGAGGTCCACGATAAACATTTTTCCGGGCTGCAGCCTTCCTTTCCGGATCACCAGGGCCGGATCCACCGGCAGCACTCCGGCCTCGGAAGCCATGACCACCCGGTCGTCGCTGGTCACCAGGTAACGGGAAGGACGCAGCCCGTTGCGGTCGAGGGTGGCGCCGATCACTTTCCCGTCCGTAAACGAAATCGAAGCGGGTCCATCCCAGGGCTCCATCAGGGAGGCATGGTATTCGTAGAAAGCTTTTTTAACCGGATCCATGTCCTCATTGCCGTCCCAGGCCTCCGGGATCAGCATCATCATCACGTGCGGGAGTGATCGGCCGCAAAGGGTGAGCAACTCGATCACATTGTCCAGGCAGGCGCTGTCGGACTGGCTTTCATCCACCAGGGGCCTGATCATGGCCAATTCTTCCGGGGTGAAATATCGGGACAAAAATCCCGGCTCGGCCGATTTAAACCAGTTCAGGTTTCCTTTCAGGGTATTGATCTCCCCGTTGTGGGCGATATAGCGGAAAGGCTGGGCCAGCTTCCAGGATGGGAAAGTATTGGTGGCGAAGCGGGAATGGATCAGTCCGAATGCGGATACCATCTTTTCGTCCCCCAGGTCTGAAAAATAGGATCTGAGCTGGAGCGAAGTGAGCTGTCCTTTATAAATTATGGTCTTTGAGGAAAGGGAAACGACATAGAAAAGACCGGATCCTCCGGATTCCCGGATGGCCCTGGTGATCCCGCAACGCAAAAGGAACAGCCTGCGTTCCAGGACATCCGGATCGGTCATGCCTTCCGGAGCGGCAATAAAAAGCTGTTCCATCCACGGCTCCACAGCCCTTGCGGTTTCCCCGATCATGCTGTGGTCTGTGGGCAATTTTCGATATCCCAGGACCTGGAGTCCGAGACTCAGGGCTGAGGCCGCAATGATCTCCTTGCAGGATTGGCGGCTGGCAGGGTCGCCCGGGAAAAAAACCAGGCCTGCCCCGTAGCTCCCGGGTCCGGGAAGGCGGACCCCCTGCTCCAGGAGGCAGCCCTTGAAAAATTCATGCGGGATCTGGATCAGGATGCCGGCACCGTCACCGGTATTTTCCTCGCAGCCACAGGCTCCCCGGTGCTCCATGTTCTCCAGCACGGTGAGGGCATCTGAAATGATCTGATGGGATTTTTGTCCGCGGGTATGGGCTACAAAGCCAATCCCGCATGCGTCATGCTCGAATTCGGGGGAATAAAGCCCCTGGGAGGAGGGAACCTGCTTCATGTTGTTCAGCTACCGGGCACAAAAAATCATTTCGGTTTGGCTCAATTTAAAGAGAATTGCCCATATAATTCAGGAATGTTTATAAGTTCTGGATAAAATATAGAAAACGTTCAATGATCAGGGTTTTTTTTGAATAAATGATTAAACTCAATGGGAGTTCCGGCCTGCCCCGGGTCCTACCCTGAGGGGAGGCCCGGGCAGGCTTTCATTGTGCAACCGGTCCAGGGCGGTCATCAGGTAGATCCCCTGATCTGCGGGGCGCATCCCGGTATCCTGGAACTGGTGGGGAAGGGGTTCGGTGAGCAGGGCGATGATGTGGGCGGGGTCATCGACCCTGATGGAATCACCGAGCCGGAACCGGTATAGCAGGTACTGGTATGCCGGGTGAACCGGGTCTGCGGGCTCGGTCCAGCCCAGGGTAACCCCCCCGGAATCTGACCGGACCAGGGAAAGGGTGGGAGCGGGTGGCGGAATGCTGTCAATCCAGGGCATCGGAGGAGGAATTGCCGGGTACCGGTAATAATGGTTCTTCAGGGAGTCTGAAAAACCCAGGGGATCGGAAAGAAAATACCGGGCGGAATAAAACACACTTCCTGCCACCCGGGGGTAGGTTCTTTCCGCCCGGATCTGTTTTCCGATCTGGTCCGGGTCCATCCAGCCATAGCCCTGGCCGATCCGGTAGGCAGCTTCACCGATATAGAGGGCCCGCCCGTAGCTATGGTGGGCCCACCAGTCCAGGAGCAGTTCAAAAGGGGCATTGCGGTCCCCGAAACTCCAGTAAAGCTGGGGGGCCACATAATCGATCCAGCCGTTGCGGAGCCAGAGCAGCACATCGGCATACAGGTCGTCGTAATCCGTCTGCCCCCCATGGGTATCGGAACCTTCCGGATCGCGGTCCTGGTTCCTCCAGATCCCGAAGGGGCTGATGCCGAACTTTACCCAGGGCTTGATCTTTTTGATCGCTGCCCCCACCATACGGATCACCGTATCCACGTTATGGCGTCTCCAGTCCTCCAGGGAAAGGTTTCCGCCGTATGCTTTCCAGGTCCGGTAATCGGGAAATTCTTTACCGGCGATCCGGTAGGGATAGAAATAATCGTCGAAATGGACCGCATCGATATCGTAGCGGCTCACCACATCGCTGACCACCCGGACCAGCCAATCCCAGGTCTGGGGCAAACCCGGATTGAAAAATTTCCGGCCGCCATAATCCAGGAACCAGCCGGGATGCAACCGGGTCACATGGCCCGGAGCAATCCCGGGGTCCTTCAGGTTGAAGACCGCCCGGAAGGGATTGAACCAGGCGTGGAATTCCATGCCCCGGGCATGAGCCTCACCGATCATGAAGGAAAGGGGATCATAATAAGGAGCGGGAGCGACCCCCTGTTTGCCGGTGAGCCACTGGCTCCAGGGCTCGTAGGCAGAAGGGTAGAAGGCGTCGGCTGAAGGCCGGATCTGCACGATGACCGCGTTGATCCCGTCGGCCTTCAGGGTATCCAGCAGGCGGGTGAACTCCTGCCGTTGCTCCCCGGGAATGAGCCCGGGTCTGGAAGGCCAGTCCACATTGTCCACGGTGGCGATCCAGGCTCCCCGGAACTCCCTTTTCGGGCTCAGGGACTGTGCTTTCAGTGCGGCAGAAACAAACAATGCCGCCGTAAAGAGCAGGAAGGAGCAGGAACCGTAAATTTTCATGGGCGGAGCAAAAATAAACTTTTGCGACCTGTGGAGTTTTGTATTTTACAGGCCCTGCTTTGATCCCTTTCAAAATCTTCATTCCATGATCCGCACCGGTTTTCTTTTTCTTTCCCTGGCTGCACTTTTCCCTTCCGGGCTGGAAGCGCAGCATGAATTGCTGACCTCCCCGGACGGCAGCCTGAAGGTGACGGTGATTGCGGGAAAGCAGCTGGGGTTCACCCTGTCTGACCAGGGCAGGCTGCTGGTGCCCTGGGCGGGGATCGGCATGGACCTGGCAGGAGGAATCCGTCCGGGAACCAGCCCGGTGATCCGGCGGGCGATTCATTCCACCGTGGACCAGGAGATCCTTCCGCCGGTCGCGATCAAGGACGACCGGATCCCGGACCACTACAACCAGCTCCTGCTGGAGTTCAGGGGAGGATATGATCTGGTCCTGCGCGCCTATAACGATGCGGTGGCCTATCGCTTCATCCTCCGCCAGGGAGATACGGTGGATGTCAGGGGAGAACAGTTCGATCTGAGCATTCCGGCCGGAAGCTGGATGTACTACCAGGGGGTCACCCGGTGGATGAATGCCTATGAGCACCTGTATCAGTACCGTCCCGTGGACAGCCTGGAATCAGACCAGACCAACCAGCTTCCCCTGCTCATCGACGAAAAGCCGCTCGGGGTAAAACTTTTGCTCACCGAATCTGACCTCTACGATTATCCCGGTCTCTATTTCACTTCCAGGGGGGACGACACGCTTCGGTCCATCTTCCCACCCGCGGTCAAAACCCTGCAACCCAGGGTCCGGGGCGAGGACGGCTGGGACCGGGAAATTGTGCCCGCGACGGACCAGGATTATATCGCCCGCACCTCGGGTAACCGCGCCTTTCCCTGGCGCATCCTGGCTGTCGCCAACCAGGACGCCGACCTGTTACGCAATGAAATCGTTTACAAGCTCGGGGAGCCGGACACCCTGAAGGAAACCAGCTGGATCCATCCGGGCAAAGTGGCCTGGGACTGGTGGAACGACTGGAACCTGACGGGGGTGGATTTCAGGGCGGGGGTGAATACGGAGACCTATAAATATTATATCGGTTTCGCGGCCCGAAACGGCCTTCAATATATCATTATGGATGAGGGATGGTATGAGCTTGGTGACCTGACCCGGACCGTTCCATCCATCGACATGAAACAGATCGTGGATGATGCGGCTTCAAAAGGGGTCGGGGTCATCCTCTGGTGCTCCTGGTGGACCCTGAACAACCAGATGGACCAGGCCCTGGACCTGTTCAAAAGCTGGGGGGTGAAAGGAGTCAAGGTGGATTTTATGGACCGGGACGACCAGTACGTCGTGGATTTTTATTGGAGATTGGCCGCTGCCGCAGCAAGCAGGCACCTGGAAGTGGATTTCCACGGAGCCCATAAGCCTTCAGGGCTCTTCAGGACCTACCCCAATATTCTGAACTTTGAAGGAGTGCCTGGGCTGGAGCAGGACAAGTGGACCAATACGCTGACCACCCCGGAGATGGCCGTCACCCTTCCCTTCATCCGGATGTTCGCAGGACCGATGGATTATACGCCCGGAGCGATGCGCAATGCGCAGCTCCGGGATTTCAGGCCCATCAACAGCAACCCCATGAGCCTGGGCACCCGCTGCCAGCAACTGGCCATGTACGTGCTTTATGATGCTCCCCTGCAGATGCTTGCGGACAACCCGGTGGCTTATGAAAGGGAACCGGAATGCCTGGAATTTATTTCCAGCGTGCCCACCACCTGGGACACCACCGTGGTGCTGGCAGCAAAGGTGGCCGATTTTGTGGCCGAGGCCAGAAAGCATGGAGGAACCTGGTTCCTGGGGGCCATGACCGACTGGACCCCCAGGGACCTGACCCTGGACCTGTCCTTTCTGCCGGAAGGAAATTACTCCATCGAGATCTTCCAGGACGGGATCAATGCAGACCGAAACGGTACAGATTACAAAAAAATCACCCGGATGGTGACCCGCAACGACCGCCTGACGATCCACCTGGCTCCGGGCGGGGGCTGGGCGGCGAGGATCACCCTTTGACCCGGAGCTTGCGGCCCAGGTATAGCTGGTAATCGGGAAGGATCGCTTCGTAGACCCCGTGCATGAAGGGGGAAGTCATCAAAAAATCAGCGGTGGCCCGGTCGCAGGCCATGGGAATATTCCATACCGCCGCGATCCGGAGCAGCGCTTTCACGTCCGGGTCATGGGGCTGTGCTTCCATGGGATCCCAAAAAAAGATGATGATATCGATCTCCCCGGAGGCGATCAGGGATCCGATCTGAAGATCTCCCCCCAGGGGGCCGCTGAGCAGCCGGGTAAGCGGAAGCCCGAGGGCCTCTTCAAGCAATTTTCCCGTGGTGCCCGTGGCATAGAGGGCATGGCTGGAAAGGGTGGTCCGGTTGAATACCGCCCAGTCAATCAGCTCATTCTTCTTGTTGTCATGGGCGATCAGCCCGATCCGCTTGCGGGCCTGGAGGATCTTGATGTTATTCATGGAGCTC
>JANWKA010000056.1 GCA_025451655.1 Chitinophagaceae bacterium
CCCCTGATAAAATCCCCGAACAACCTGGTAGTCAGGGTTTTTCCCCTCCCGGGTATCCAGGAAGGGCGGTCCTTGAAAACTTCGGTTTTTGCCCGTAATGGAAATTTGTATCCCATCGCGATGCCCAATCAAAAATTTTAGCCGATAAAACCCTATATATTAGATATTTTGTATTTATCTTTATCCCCCCGTGCTATTTTTCTTCCTGCGGACAGGATGGAATGAAGGGCACGTTTCTGGTCCAACTATGAGAAACCAACTGACCGTCTTTCAACGGATTAGGTACGGCTGCGCTGTCCCAGCCTGTGCCCGTTGGGTCCTTGGGTCCCTGTTCCTCCTGCTGGTTTGCGGTGCCGCTTCCGCCCAGATCAATGCCGCTTTCACAGTCAACACCAATTCCGGGTGCTCCCCGGTCGTGGTCCAGTTCACCGACCAGTCCACCGGGGGTCCGGTATCCTGGAAATGGAATTTCGGGGATGGAAGCCCCATCGTGACGCTTCAGAACCCGGAAAAGATCTATACGACCCCGGGGACCTACAACGTATCCCTGACGGTCAGCAATGGGGTCGATTCCAGCGTCCTGGTGAAAATGGCCTATATCACGGTTTTCCAGTCCCCGGTCGTCAATTTTGCAGTTTCCAGGAATTCAGGATGTTTCCCCCTCTCCACCAGTTTCACCGATCAGAGCTCGGCCGGAAGCGGGTCCATCACCAAATGGCTCTGGGATTTCGGTGACGGGGACACTTCATCGGCGCAAAATCCCTCGTACACCTATCATTCCTCGGGAAATTTTAATATCTCCCTGGTGGTCACCAACAGCGATGGATGCATCTCCGGAAGGACCAAGCCTTCCTTTGTGGATGTGACCGGCGGGGTCACAGCGGCATTTTCGACTCCGGATTCCACTTCCTGCAGCGCCCCCCTGAACACCTCTTTCAACAACCTGACTACGGGTCCGGCCACCCTGAGCTACCAGTGGAATTTCGGGGACGGGACCACCTCCATCGCCACCAGCCCGCCCCATACCTATAATGCCACCGGCAACTATACCGTAACCCTGATTTCCACCAGCACCAGCGGCTGCGCGGACACCCTGAAGAAATCCAATTTGATCAGCATCGCCAGCTTCAATTCCAATTTCACCGTTCCCCCCGGATGCCAGGGTGCCCCGCTCACTTTCCTCAACACGACCAATCCGGTACCTTCTTCATCCATCTGGTATTTCAGCGACGGGACCGTAATCAATGGCGCCAACGCGACCAAAACCTTTCCGGCCGCGGGCAACTTCAGCGTGAAGCTGGTCAACACCTTCGCCGGAGGTTGCACGGATTCCGTCTCCAAGCCCTTCACCATAGCGGCCAGCCCGGTGGCCGGATTTTCTTCTCCCGATACCGTGGGCTGCAGCGCTCCCTTTGCCACCTCGTTCAAGGACCAGTCCCTGAATGCCGCCACCTGGACCTGGAACTTCGGGGATGGCACCAACGCAAACCAGCAGAATCCCAACCACACCTACAATTCCCTGGGCCTTTACAATGTAAAGCTCATCGTGGCCAATGCCGCCGGATGCACCGATTCCATGACCCGGTCCAACTACATCAATGTCAGCCAGCCCTTGGTATCCTTTACCCCGGTGGGTGCATCCGGATGCGTTCCGCTTTTCGTACAGTTCAAAAACACCAGTACGTCCTCGGACCCCATCACTGGCTATTTCTGGAATTTCGGGGACGGCACCACCTCCACCCTCCAAAACCCCTCCCATACCTATAGTTCCCAGGGGAATTTTACGGTGAAGCTGGTGATCACCACCGCGAGCGGATGCAGCGACTCCCTGGTTTCCAACGCGGCGGTTTCCGCGGGTACCCCCGCCACCGTGAATTTTACGGCAACCCCGACCCGGGTCTGCCCCGCCACCCAGGTCCAGTTCACCAATACTTCCAGTGCAGGAAGCATTTTCTTATGGGAATTCGGGGACGGGACCGAGTCCTCGGTCGAGAACCCCCAGCACCTGTACAGCAGCGATACCGGTTATTTCAATGTGACCCTGATTGTGAACAATCAGGGCTGCACCGACAGCCTCGTTCAGCCCAAATTCATCTATGTGATGGCTCCCATCGCCGGATATACGGCGAACCGGACCTGCGCAGCGCCATTCCAGATCAGCTTCCTGGATCATTCCATCGGGGCAACCACCTGGAACTGGACCTTCGGCGACGGCCAGAGTTCCACCCTGCAGAGTCCTTCCCATACCTATGCCGCCCCGGGAACCTACACGGTCACCGAAACGGTTTCCAACGGAACCTGCACTTCGGTTTCGGCCAATAATTACCAGATCATCAAGGAAACCCCGGATTTCTCCGCAATCCAGACCACGGTTTGTCATGGCAGCATTGTCCATTTCATGGCCACCGGATTGGACAGTTCCAATATCTCAGGCTATTTCTGGAATTTCGGGGATGGGACGGTGGCCAACGAGCCAGGGCCCTCCGTTACGAAATCCTACGCCGACACCGGCCTCTTCAATGTCCAGCTCGTCATCACCGACAAGAACGGTTGCACCGACAGCGTGACCCGGCCGGATTTCGTGAAAATCATCGGGCCCAAGGCCGCATTTACGACCTCCGGCGCCCTTTGCCAGAACCAGACCGTGAACTTTACGGACCAGTCCACCACCGCAGGAGGCTCCTCCATTGTCCAGTGGTCCTGGGTATGGGGAGACGGAGGGTCCAGCCTGCTTCCCGGCCCTCCCTTCGCCCACACCTACCCGGTCCCCAACAGCTATTCCGTGAGCCTCAAGGTGACCGATAATGCGGGCTGCAGCGACAGCACTTCGGTTCCGGTAACGGTGGGCGCCAACAAGGCAGCCTTCACCATTCCGGATAGCCAGTATTGCACGGGCCAGCCCCTGCCTTTCACCAACCTTTCCACCGGAACGGCCCTGAACTACCTCTGGACCTTCGGTGACGGCACCAGCTCGATCAGCGAGGATCCTTCCCATGTCTATACCCAGGACAGCAATTTCATCATCAAGCTGGTGATCAGCAACGCCTCCGGCTGTACGGATAGTGCCACCGCGAAGCTGAGCACCGGTACGGTGAAGGCAGGATTCGATTTCCCCGCCAGCTATACTACGACCTGTCCCCCGCTGATTGCCACCCTGGATAACAGTTCCACCTATTATACCAAATCCTTCTGGGAGTTCGGGGATGGTGGCAATTCCGTGCTGGATACCCCGACCCATGTCTATATCCAGCCGGGGACCTATAACATCACCCTGGTCGTCACCAGCCCCGGAGGCTGCCAGGATTCGGTTACCAAATCCCTTTTCGTCAAGGGGCCAACCGGTTCCTTCACGAGCAGCCTGCCCCAGGCAGCCTGCGGACCGCTTTCGGTCTCCTTAAATGCGGCCTCGATCAACGCCGTCGAGTACAGCTGGGATTTCGGGGACGGGGTGGTCTCACCGCTCTCCCCTTCCAATACAATCACGCACAATTACTCGGCGACGGGAAGTTATTTCCCCAAACTGATCCTGGAGGATTCGACGGGTTGCAAGGTGAGCTATCCAGGCAATGTCCATATCATCATCGATCAGCTTACTGCCAATTTCGGTCTTTCCCCGGACACGATCTGCGATTCCGGAACCGTTCTTTTTCAGGATTCCAGCACCAGCTTTTCCGCCAGCGCCCTCGGTCAGCCGAGCATTTATCACTGGAATTTCGCCACCGGCAATCCCGGGGACACGGCCAACATTCCCAATCCCAGCTTTTTTTATAATGTCCCGGGGACTTTTAACCCCGCGCTGACCGTGACCACCCCCTATGGGTGCACACAGACCGTCAGCAAAAGCCTTCTGGTCACGCCGTCTACCCTGCCCTTGATCAGCGGCCCGGATTCTGCCTGCGCAGGATCCCGGGTGAGCTTCACGGGATCCACCACCGGGGGTGGACCCCCGGTAGCTTCCTGGTCCTGGAAATTCGGGAACGGGGATTCCTCCGCCCTTCAGAATCCCCCGGCCCTGACCTACTCCTCAACCGGCACCTACACGGTAAGCCTGACGGCAACCAATATCAACGGATGCTCCGAGACCACCGTGAAGACCTTCCTGGTGAACGGAAATCCCGTCGTCAACGCCGGACCGGTGCCCGCCCATGTCTGCCTGGGACAAAACGTCCAGCTCCAGTCC
This sequence comes from Chitinophagaceae bacterium, assembly GCA_025451655.1. Taxonomy (GTDB): domain Bacteria; phylum Bacteroidota; class Bacteroidia; order Chitinophagales; family Chitinophagaceae; genus JANWKA01. The sequence continues at coordinate 4,181 of JANWKA010000056.1, forward strand.
AATGACGGGGTGACCTATCAATGGACCCCGGCCCTGGGCCTGAGCAGCACCACAATCAGCAACCCGGTAGCGAGCACCGAATCCACCACCCTTTACCATGTCCTGGTCACCAACGGGTCCGGGTGCAGCGCCACGGATTCCGTGCTGGTCACCGTGACGCTGCCCTTTGTGATGACCGCGGGTCCCGATACTACGGTCTGTTCGACCCATCCGGTTCCGCTGGTAGCCACCCCGGGCATTTCAAATTATACCTGGACTCCTGCAGCAGGCCTGAGCAACCCTTCCATTTACAATCCTGTCGCAGTGGTAGACACCGATTCGCGGTTCCAGGTGGTTGGAACGGACGCGGATGGATGTTTTTCGGATACTACCCTGGTCACGATTCATGTCAATCCCCTGCCCCAGGTCAGCGCAGGACCCAACCAGACCGTCACAGTGGGATCGGTGATCCAGCTCAATGCCACCGCCACGGGCATTATCACCTCATGGCAATGGGAGCCCCCGGATTTCCTCAGCTGCACGACCTGCGCCGGACCAGTGGCCACCCCGAAGAGCTCCGAATTGTATACGGTCCTGGCCACGAACAATTTCGGATGTACGGACAGCGCATCGGTGACCGTTCACCTGATCTGCGCCCAGGGCGTGGTGTTCATCCCCAATACCTTCACCCCGAACGGAGATGGCATGAATGATGTGTTCTATCCCCGGGGAAGGGGGGTGAAAACCGTTCATTATTTCAGGGTGTTCAACCGTTGGGGAGAACTGATTTTCGAAAGGGACAACTTTAACATCAATGATGTCAATTTCGGATGGGACGGTACCTATAAGGGCCGGCTGCTGAATCCCGACGTATTCACCTATGTCACGGAAATGGTTTGCGACAACAACGAAACTTTCATGATCAAGGGAAACATAACACTACTCAGATGATCCTTTAACCTCAATCTGTACCTATGAAAAACAGATTTACCCCCATTGCCCTTTTCACCTGTTGCTGCCTGACCGGAGTTGCCGGAACCGCCCAGGATTTTCACCTGTCGCAGTTCTATGAGGCGCCTCTCCTTCGCAATCCCGCGCTGGCGGGCATCTTCACGGGAGATTACCGGGTTCAGGTGGTGTACCGCAACCAGTGGAACAGCGTCACCACCCCCTACCAGACAGGCGCCCTGAGCGGGGAAGCCCGCTTCCCCGTGGGCAAACAAAACGATTATGTCACCATCGGGGTGCAGTTCGCCTACGACCAGGCAGGGACCACCGACCTGCAGACCGTCCTGGCCATGCCCGCCATCAATTACCATAAATCCCTGAGCAGTGACCGGCCCACCTATCTTTCCGTCGGCTTCATGGGAGGGATCACCCAGCGGGCTTTCGACCCCTCCAAGGTGACCACGAACAACCAGTACCAGAACGGCAACTACGATCCTGCCTTTTCCGACGGTGAAAATTTTTCCAGGTATAATTATCTCTATGTGGACGGCGCCGCGGGGATCAGTTTCTCCAGCACAGCCGGAAACGGGATCAATTATTATATCGGGACCTCTTATTATCATTTCAACAAGCCCAAAGTGTCCTTCTTCGCCAACAACCTCGTGAACCTGGATCCCAAGATCCAGTTCAACGCGGGGATCACCATACCTATCGGGGATGACGTGAAGGTCGTGGGACAGTTCAATGAAGCCCGCCAGGGGGTTTACAGCGAGACGGTGGCCGGAGGGATGGTCGGATACGCCCTGCTCAAGGAAGGGCTGGCCAGCGACCGGATGATTTACGGAGGATTGTTATACCGCTATGGAGATGCTATCGTCCCGGTGGTGAAATTCGACCTGGACAGTTATGATATCGGCCTGAGCTATGACGTGAACATTTCCTCGCTTAAAACAGCAAGCGAGGCGATGGGAGGGGTCGAACTTTCCCTTTCTTACAAGGGTTTCTTTACTACCAGCAATTCTTCCCTGGACAAGGTGAATTGTCCCCGTTTTTAGATGGGGAGGGGTGATTATCAGCAGGATGAAGCTGTTAAACTTTGGATAAAACCGGAGGTCCAATTGAAGTGGCCTGCGTTTTGATCGTAAATTGAGAAGCGGAATTCAGAGGCGGAAGGAAAGAAAATGGCCAATGAAACAGAAAATACTATAAATATTTAATTTTGTGTTATATTTGGGCGTATGATTAAGAGGTTTACCTTCCTCGTGATCGCGGTATTTTGCTTTGCCCTGACTGCCAAAAGTCAGGCGCAGATGCATGATAACCCCTTTGGCGATTCCACGGCCAGGGTCGTGAAGGTATTCCCCAACCCTGCTTCCTACCAGATCAACATCCAGGTGCAGGACAATAACGGACGTCAATATGAATTTGTTGTGTATAATTTCATGGGCAAGCCTTTTGACCTGGTGAAAATCAGCGGGAGGTACGTGCTCAACCTGGATAAATACACCAACGGGATCTATATCTACCAGCTCAGGGACCTCCAGGGCAATGTGGTGGAATCCGGAAAATTCAATGTGGCCAAATAAAAGCCTGGACCAGGCCCCTTTCTCAGGAAACTTCCACGATCAGAAATTTCAGGTAGGCGGTGTTTTCCATTCCCCAGACCATGGGATGGTCCGGTGCCTGCTGACTGAACACAACCTGTCTCAATTGCCTGCGGGCGTCCCGGGCTGCCTGGGAAACCGTTTGAAGAAAGAGTTCAGGGGAAATCAGGCCGGTGCAGGATGCTGTGACCAGGAATCCACCGGGCCGGAGCAATTTCATCGCGCGTAAATTGATTTCCTTGTAACCGGTTACCGCCCTGGCGATGTTCTCCCTGCTTTTGGCAAATGCGGGAGGGTCCAGGATCACCATATCGAATTTCCTCCCTTCCTTTCCCCAGGATTTCAGCAGGTCGAAGACATTTGCCGTCTGGAATTTGCAGCGGTCCTGCAGCCCGTTCAGGGCTGCGTTTTCTGCCGCAAGGGCGGTGGCCTGCTCCGAGATATCCAGGCCCAGCACCGAATTGGCCCCATAACGGGCGGCGTGGCAGGAAAAGGATCCCGTATAGCAGAAAGCGTCCAGGACCTCAGCACCCATAGCGATATGCTCCAGGTGGGCCCGGTTGCAGTGCTGGTCCAGGAAATATCCGGTCTTCTGCCCCTGATCCAGGTCTACGATGAACCGGAGGCCATGTTCCAGGATGACGACCCGGGTCTCGAAGGGATCTCCCAGGAATCCTTTAACCTGGGGCAGGCCCTCCAGTTGCCGGACCGGGACATCATTACGCTCATAGATGCCCCCTGGAGCAAAGTGCTTCCTGATGATGGAACAGACCTCTGCCTTGCGCAGGTCCATCCCCAAGGCGAGAGCCTGGAGCACGAAGCTGTCATTGAACTTGTCGAGGATCAGGCCGGGGAGGCCGTCGGCCTCCCCGAATACCAGACGACAGTTTTCAGTCAGTCCCAGCTTCCCCCGGTAGGCCCAGGCCTGCAGGATCCTTTTTTCCAGGAAGTCCTTATCCAGGGCCTCACCGCGGTCCCGGGTGAGGATCCGGACCAGGATCTGGGATTTGGGGTTGATGAAACCCCTTCCGACAAATTGACCCCCTGCCTGGAATACCTCCACCGTCCTTCCCGGTTCCGGGTCCCCCTGAATCGTTGCCACTTCATTGGCATAAACCCAGGGATGGCCGCCGGCGACCCGGCTGGTGATCTGCTTTTTCAGGATGACTTTGATCTCGGACATGGGCGGCAAAAATAGGATAATCCCGGCCCCCGACCGGCCGGATTGCCATGAAGTGACAATTTGTCCCCTGAATGCCGGTTGGCAGAAAAATTGACCCCTTATATTTGCACACAATTTGAAACCGATGGGAATAAAGGATAATGACCCCCTGGAGCAGCTTCCCGGTGAGGATTCCGGGCAGGAAGACATCAATACCGACGAGAATATCAGCGGATCAGCCCACCTCAATGACGAAATGGGGGAGGATTCCGAGGTGGAAAAGCTGCAGGATGAAATCCAGCAGCTCCGGGATAAATACCTGAGGCTGGTGGCTGAATTCGACAATTTCAGGAAAAGAAACGCCCGGGAAAAGATCGAACTGATCCAGACCTCCAACAAGGAGGTCATCATTTCCCTTCTGGATATTCTGGATGACTGCGACCGGGCCGTTAAGCAGCTGGAAACTTCCGGGGATATGGCAGCCTTCCGGGACGGGGTGATGCTCGTCTTCGGGAAGCTGAAAGGCACTCTGCAGGGGAAAGGCCTTAGGGAAATGGACAGCCTGAACACCGATTTCAACACGGACCTGCATGACGCGATCACGGAAATCGATGCCCCCAGCCCGGAACTGAAGGGAAAGGTGCTGGATTATATCCAGAAAGGATATTATCTCAATGACAAGATCATCCGCCACGCCAAAGTGGTAGTCGGAAAATAGGCAAACCTCAGTCCTTTCATCCGGAACCCCTCCGGGACGACAGGTACCGCCCTGAAGGAATAACCTGGAAATAATGGCAAAAAGAGATTTTTACGAGATCCTGGGGGTAGCCCGCTCGGCTTCCCAGGACGAGATCAAAAAGGCTTACCGGAAGGTTGCCATGCAATTCCATCCCGACCGGAATCCGAATAATAAGGATGCTGAGGAAAAGTTCAAGGAAGCCGCGGAAGCCTACGAAGTGCTCAGTGACCCGGACAAACGGGGTCAATATGACCGCTATGGCCATGCCGGGGTAGGCACCAGCGCATCCTCCAGCGGTTCCGGAGGCATGCGCATGGAAGATATTTTCGCCAATTTCGGGGACATCTTCGGCGATGACCTTTTCGGAAATATTTTCGGAGGCGGTCAGGGGCGTGGTGGCCGGAGGGCCCAGGGTTCCAGGGGGTCCAACCTCCGGGTAAAGATCCGCCTGAATTTCGCGGAAATCGCCCGGGGTGCCAACAAGAAGATCAAAGTCAAAAAATACATTCCCTGCAATGTCTGCGGGGGATCTGGCGCCAAGGACCGCAATGCCATGCAGTCCTGCCCCACCTGCGGGGGCAGCGGCCAGGTGAAACGGGTATCCCAGACCTTCCTCGGTCAGATGCAGACCGTGACCACCTGCCCTACCTGCCATGGAGAGGGCCATGTCATCACATCCAAATGCCCCAATTGCAAGGGGGAAGGGAGGGTTTACGGGGAAGAAACCGTATCCGTGGATATCCCGGCAGGGGTCCAGGAAGGCATGCAACTCAGCCTGAGCGGAAAAGGTAACGCAGGAGAAAGGGGCGGCCCTCCCGGCGATTTGCTTATCCTGATCGAGGAGGAGGCGCACACGGATCTCCACCGCGACGGCCTCAATGTGGCCTACGACCTATATGTTTCCTTCCCCGATGCCACCTTCGGCACCCAGGTGGAAGTTCCGACCATCGACGGGAAGGCAAAAATTAAAATCCCCCAGGGCACCCAGCCCGGAAAAATATTCAGGCTGAAAGGGAAGGGTTTCCCCGGAGTGAACACTTATGAGAAAGGCGACCAGCTCATCCATGTCAATATCTGGACCCCGCAGCACTTAAGCCCCGAAGAAAAGGCCATGATGGAAAAAATGCAGCATTCCGAGAACTTCAGACCCAAGCCGGACAAATCCGAAAAGGGATTCTTCGACCGGATCCGGGATATATTCAATTGAGGCTCCATAGAATAGAAACCCCTTTCTAACTTTCATAAAAGGCAAATCCATTATTCAGAACTCTGGAATGGAACAAACTTAGGTGGACCCCATTTAGGAGGGGTTTAGCCGGTTGGCAGTGAATTTTTTTACTGACCTGGGACAGGTTATGGCTTCTCAGGATTCTATGGTTGCCAAATTCTTCATATTGACATCCCCCTTAGGCAATGGCCATATAAATTTCCCTCAAATTCCTTCCCATTCCCTCATAATCCAACCCAAATCCCACCAGAAACTGAATCGGCACGTCAAAACCGGGGTAATCCACCTTCAACGGAAATTTCATCGCCTCCCGCTTAACAA
>JANWKA010000057.1 GCA_025451655.1 Chitinophagaceae bacterium
TACACCAATGCCGGGACCCCGCTGAAAGCCCTTCCGGTGTTCCGGGAATGGCTGGAGAAAATGCCCTATAACCCCCAGGCCCTGATCGGGATGGCGCTGGTCTATAAAGGCCAGGGAGATACGGCAAAATACCAGTCCTGTATGGCCCGGGCCTTCGCCAACCCGGACCTGAACGTGGATGACCAGATCGCCTTCGTATATCCCTTCCTTAAATACGTCAAGGTGGATTCGACCAAGAAGGACGAAGGCCTCATGCTCTGCCGGATGATCCTGAAGGCCCATCCTTCGTCCCCGGCAGCATATGCTCTTTACGGGGACATGTTCAACCAGTGCAACATGCCGGACAGCGCAATTGCCGCCTACCGGAAGGCCCTCTGTTTTGACGGAGCCCGTCCCGAAGTCTGGCAACAGATCCTGTTGATCTATTCGTCAAGGCAGCGCAACGACTCCGTTTATGAGGTGAGCCGGCGGGCCATCCAGGCTTTCCCGGACGATTTCCTGGGTTACTACTTCCATGGAGCAGCGAGCGTCTATCTCCACCTGGACTCCGAAGGCATCGTATCCCTGAGGAGGGCCCTGGATATCGGTACTGACAACCGCGACCTGGAGGAAAGGATTTATGGTTTGCTGGGAGAAGCCTATCATTCCACCGGGGATTTGATCGCCTCGGACAGTTCTTTTGAACGTTCCCTCCGGATCAATCCGGGAGATCCGCTGGTGCTGAATAATTACAGCTACTATCTCGCGGTCCGGGGAACCAGGCTGGGCCAGGCCGAACAAATGGCCCGCCTGGCGGTGACCCTGGAACCCGGTAATTATTCCTTCGAGGATACTTATGCCTGGGTCCTGTACAAGCTCCGCCGGTATAAGGAGGCCAGAAAATGGATGGAAAAATCCCTGGGGCATCCGGAGGCCCGCAGCGGACCGGGTTACCTGGAGCATTATGGGAACATTCTTTACCGGCTTCACCGGGTCAACGACGCGGTCCGGTATTGGCAGCTGGCACGCCGCATGGGAGGGCCTTCCCCGAAGCTGGACCAGGAGATCTCCGGAAAAAAGATCCTGGAATGACCCTGCTCCCCCGTTTCGAAAAATGCCGATTGGGCAGGGCTGTCCTTACCCGGATGCTTGTCTCCTGCCTGGTTTTGTCCGGATTGATGGCCCCCGGTTGCGGCCCATCTTCCCGGATCTCCCGCTCCGCTCCCCCAATCCTCCATCCTGCGGACACCCTGGTAGCGTCCCCAGGGAAGGATTCGGCGGCATCGGAAGCTTCGGCACTTTCCCGGGTCCTGGACGGGGTCAGGAGCCATATCATTTCCTTCAGGTCCTTTTCGGCCAGGCTCAAAGTGGATTACACGGACGGCAGCGGAAACCAGACCGCCATTACAGCCTTTGTGCATCTTCAGAAAGACAGTGCCATCTGGATCTCCATCACCCCCCTGCTGGGGATTGAGCTGGCCCGGGTCCTGATCACTCCGGACAGCCTGAGTATCATGAACAAGATCGATAAAACCATCATGACCCGGGGAACCGGACTGGTCCGCAAGCTGCTCAACATTCCCGCAGATTTCAACACCATGCAGGATATCCTGATCGGAAATCCCGTTTTCCTCAGCGGGGAAGTGAAGGATTTCAGCAGGTCTTCCGCTCTCATTTCATTCACCTGCCTGGACAGCACCCTCCAGAGCCATTACGAAGTGTTCTCGGATGATTTCCGGATCCAGGACTGCAGGATTTCGGACCGGGACAGTTCCTCCGGCAGGTATTGCGAAATCACCTTCGGGGATTACAGTGCGGTCGACGGCAGAAATTTCTCCACCCGCCGCAGGATCTTCGCCGAGGATACGACAGTGACCCAGATCAACCTGAATTTCAGCCGGATAAAATTCGACCAGCCCCTTTCCTTTTCCTTTTATGTCCCATCGGACTACCGGCGGAAATGATCCCGGAAATTTCTGGATTTTTCCTCCCCTTGAACGGAACAGGCCGTCTTCGGTTCTATTGTTTATTTTTGGGCACCCAAAAAATATTGACCTGCATCGCCTTGTAATCATTTTCCTGCTGACCCTGCTGGCTGCAGCCCCCCTGGGCGCAGCAGCCCAGACCAGTCCGTCCCGGGCGGAACTGGAACGCAGCAAGCAGGACCTCCAGCGGCAGCTGGACCAGGCTAACCGGGAGCTTCTGGAGACCAAGAAGAATCGCAAGATCACCATGGGCCAGCTTCGCCTGCTCCAAAACAGGATCTCCCTCCGCAACAGGCTCATCGAAAACATCAACCAGGACATCGGTCTGATCAACAATGATATCAATTCCGCATACCGGGACATCAGTCTTGAAAAAAAGGACCTGGATACCCTGAAGGTCCAGTATGCCAGGATGGTGGTCTATTCCTATAAGACCCGGAGCGCATACGACCTGGTCAACTTCATCCTTTCGGCCAAAAGCTTCAACGACGCGATCCGGCGTTATGAATATCTGAAGCAATACCGCGCCTTCCGGATCAACCAGGCTTCCAGCATCCTGCAGACCGAAAACCTGTTGAAGGAAAAGATCCAGTACCTCAACCAGACCCGGCAGGGCCGGGCCACCGTTTTGGCCAGCCAGCAAAAGGAGCGTGTGAAACTGGAACAGGAAAAGCAGGAAAAAGACCAGGTGATCGCTTCCCTGAAGGGGCACGAGAAGGAACTCCTGGCGGATATCCGGCAGAAACAGACCGCGCAACGGAAATTGAGCAGCACCTTGTCGATCCTGATCCGCAGAGAGATCGAGGAAGCCAAAAAGGGAGAGGCTGAGGCAGCCAGAAAGAATGCGGCGGTCGCAACCGCCGCCCCCGCTGCCGCCTCCCCTTCCCCCAGGTCATCCATGAACACCTCATCCGGCCCGCGTCCGGCCCGCCCCGCCAATCCCCTGGAGGCTACCCCGGAAGCGCTCGCTCTTTCCAGGGATTTTGAGGCGAACAAGGGAAAATTGCCATGGCCGGTGGAAAGCGGTTATATCTCCGATCCATTTGGCCCCCACCAGCATCCCCTGCTGGAAAAAGTCGAGGTGGATAATTACGGGGTCAATATCAGCACGGCGCCGGGAGGTCTGGTGCGGGCGGTATTCAGCGGGGAGGTGGTGACGGTCACCAATGACGCTTACACCAAGTGGACGGTACTCATCCGTCACGGGGAATATTTTACGGTTTATTCCAACCTGGCCAGGGCCTCGGTCCGGAAAGGGGAGCAGGTCGCGACCAAGCAGCCGGTCGGAACGGCTTTTACCAACCAGGACTCCGGGGAGACCTATGTGCATTTCCTGGTGATGAAAAACGGAACCTTCCTCAATCCCGCCAACTGGCTCATGAGCCGTTAATTCCTGGTTTACCCGGACTGGATGGAAACAGTTCCATTCCCATTTTATGTAGCCGTTTAAGGAAATGGGGAGGGAAATTGAAAATCGCCGAAGGCGGTCCTCCCGGGTCCGGACGATTTAATGACCCTGGGGAATAAAACGGTTATACAGGGCCTCATATCGGGGCACGATCCCGCTGATATCAAATTTTGCTGCCTGGAGCAGCGCATTGGCCCGGAAAGTCTTCAGCATTTCCTCATTGCCGAGCAACCCGATGGCATGGTCCGCCATGGTCTCCACATCCCCCACCGCCCCCATGAAACCGGTTTTTCCCTGGATATTGATCTCGGGGAGACCGCCGGCATTGGTGGAGATCACGGGCACTCCGCTGGCCATGGCTTCCAGGGCGGCCAGGCCGAAGCTTTCATACTCGGAAGGGAGGAGAAAAAGGTCGGAAATCGCCAGGACGTCTTCCAGCTGTTCCTGTTTGCCGACGAAACGGATATCGGAACAGATGCCCAGATCCCGGCACATGCTTTCGATCATGGGGCGGTCCGGTCCATCTCCCACCAAAAGCAGTTTCGACGGGATAGTCTCATGCACCTTTTTGAAGATCATCACCACGTCCTCAACCCTTTTGATTTTCCTGAAATTGGAGACGTGCAACAGGATCTTTTCATGGTACGGCGCTACGGCATCACGGAACTCAGGAAGTTCCCTGCGTTTGAAGCGCTCCAGGTCCACGAAGTTGTGGATTACCTCGATTTCTTTCTCGATTTTGAAGGACCTGTAAGTCTCCTCCCGCAGGTTTTCAGATACCGCGGTGATGGCATCGGATTCATTGATGGAGAAGGCAACCACCGGGGCATAGGTCTTGTCCCTGCCCACCAGGGTAATATCGGTCCCGTGCAGGGTGGTGATCACCGGGAGGTATTTCCCCTGCTTGAGCAGGATTTGTTTGGCGAGATAGGCGGTTGAGGCATGGGGAATGGCGTAATGCACATGGAGAATATCCAGATTGCTGTTGGATGCGACATCCACCAGGGTGCTGGAAAGAGCAGTCTCATAAGGGGGATAATCAAAGAGGGGGTAGGTTGGAACCCGCACCTCATGGTAATAGATGTTGGCATGGAAATGATTGAGCCGGACCGGTTGCTGGTAGGTGATGAAATGCACCCGGTGGCCCTTGTCCGCCAGGGCTTTACCTAATTCGGTGGCCAGCACGCCACTGCCTCCGTAGGTGGGGTAACAGACGATTCCGATACGCATTCCGGGTCCGGGTTAAAGGGGCTCAAAGGTAAAAAGAAATGGCCAGAGGCGGCCTGTTCAGCGGGAGGGGCAAGCATCCAGAAGAAAGGTCGTCGGGATCTTGTTCAGTTCGGGGACCTTCCCCTTCCATTCCCGGACCGAAAGGGTCCGGATGAATTCCCCGGGCCCGGTAATTCCAGCCGCAATGCAGATCCGGGTCTGAGGCTGGCAGCATTGAAGGATATCAGAAAGCAGCTGGTTGTTCCGGTAGGGGGTTTCGATAAAGATCTGGGTGAGTTGCAGCCGGGAGGACTGCTGTTCCAGCTCCCGGATGGCCCGGATCCGGTCTGCGGAAGGAACCGGAAGATATCCGTGGAACCAGAACTGCTGGCCGTTCATCCCCGATCCCATCAGGGCCAGCAGGATGGAACTGGGTCCGGCAAGTGGGACCACCCTGGCTCCAATCCGGTGCGCAAGTTGCACCAGGGTATTTCCCGGATCGGCGATCGCGGGACATCCTGCTTCGCTGAGGATACCCAGGTCCTTCCCCGATTCCAGGATTTGACGGGCCGCCTCCAGATCGGGAGGATGATGCTGATCCATCCGGTGTAACCGGACCTCCTCCAGCGGAAGGGAAGGATCGAGCCCTTTTAAAAAACGCCTCGCAGTCCGTTCATGCTCGACGAATATATTCCTGAGCTTCAGGGCCTGGTCCCTTGTTTGGGGAGGAATGGTCCGGCCCATCCCTTCGCTCAGGGGACAGGGGACCAGGTAGAGGGTTCCGGTGATGGATTCCATCTCAGCTTTTTTGCCTCAGGCTGATGGTTGCAGCGACCACTGCGTATCCCGGGCCGAGGATCCAGCCGGCCACCGGAATGAACATAAGCAGGTAAAAAACAAGCCCGTTGCCGAGGGCAAGTCCCCGGTGGTCGCTGATGAAATTGATGCTCTGGGAATAGGAAAGGCGGTGCAGCCTGCAGCCATGGTCCAGGATTGCAAACCCGAAAAAATAGCATTCCACCACAAAGCAAAGCAGGGGGGTGACCCAGCCTGCCAGGGGAATGAAGGACAGGGCCAGCAGGAGGGCGATGGCCATGGTCTGAATGGCACTGTTCCTTCCGGCCAGGATTGCAGCCGTTTGGGTCACAAGTTGCGGATGGGCTGGCCTGGGTTCCATGGGATTGATAAAGGATTCGGTGAGGGATGCCATCCTTTCAAAATAGGGAGCCAGCACGATGACCAGCAGGTATTTGAGCAGGGAAAAAAAGAAGGAAAAAAAGACCAGCCGGACCGAAACACCCAGGAGAATTAAAAAAAAGCTGACCCAGCCGCTTTCCAGCCGCTGGATCCATCTGGAAACCCCAAGGGAAGAATAGATATCGGTTGTGACCAGGTCCGAAGCAATCCAGACCAGCCAGGTCCCGATGCAAAAAAGCCCCATAAATACCAGGCCGGGCAACAGAATCCATTTCCAGAGGCGATGCCTTCGGATCAGGGTATGGGCCAGCCCATAGCACCGGATCGCCCGGATCACTTCTCTGAAAGAAAACAAGATGCTGTAGTTTTGTTCCCGCAAATTACCCTTCCTGCCTTAATAACAACCCAAAAATCCACGGAATGGGAAAATTACCAAAGGGCTTTTATTGCGGATCTGATGTGATCTCCATAGCCCGTCAGCTCCTGGGAAAAGTGCTGGTCACCCGTATCGGGGGTGAGCTCACCAGCGGTATGATCGTGGAGACTGAGGCCTACCGGGGAGTGACTGACCGGGCCTCCCACGCCTGGGCCGGAAGGAGGACGGACCGGACAGAAATCATGTTTGGCCGGGGAGGGAAGGCCTATGTATACCTGTGTTATGGTATCCACCACCTTTTCAATATTGTCACCAACCAAAAGGAAATCCCCCATGCCATTCTCATCCGGGCCCTCGAACCGGTCCAGGGCATCGATGTCATGCTCCGAAGGGCCGGGAAGGAAAAACCGGACCGGACCCTGACGGGCGGTCCCGGAAGCCTTTCCAGGGCCCTGGGGATCGATCACAGGTTGCATAGCGGGGAAAGCCTTAATGGAAAAAAAATCTGGATCCGGGAAGGGAAAAGACCATTGAAATCTTCCGAAATCGCGGAATCCACCCGGGTCGGAGTTTCCTATGCAGGGGCTGATGCCTACCGGCCCTGGCGTTTTTATATCCGGGGTAACCCCTGGGTGAGCAGGGGGAAGGGTTTGGGACCTGTTGAAAAAATAAAAGGCCAGCCTGGTAGCAGGCTTTTATAATAGGGAGCGGTAGGGTCAGGGAATTCTCCGGGGAAATTGCGGAATGGTGCCTGGTCAATTCCCTTCCGGGCAATCAAAATAGGGTCCGTCCCAGGCAGGAGCGGGTTTGGAATTGTGAACCGGTTTTTGCGGCCAAAATCATCGGGAGCGGATCAGAACTCTGGACAATGGAGCCTTTTCCCGGTTGGATTGGCAGGAGGTTTCAGGTAAATGACGGAAAGTTCAATCCCTCCCCTGTAATTGGTTGCGGCCGAGAGGCCGGAGATGTTTACATCATAGGTTAATCCCACCCTGAATCCTTTGGTCTCCAGGCCAACATAGGGCGAAATGGCATCATTCCACCGGTACCAGGACCCTGCATAAAAGATGGTGGGGGCTACAGGATCATTGTCTACGATGAGCCCGAAGGCACCTCCGAAATCTGTTTCGGTGGCCCCGCCCTGCCGCATAAACAACCCGCTGGCATAGAAGTTCGTCGTCGGGTTGATGGGGACCTCCCCACCCCCATGAATGGAAATGCGGGAATGGATCCGGTTGTTTTCCCCCAGGAAGGATTCATCTGGCTGTGTAATATGATAATAGGAGGCTCCCAAATAAATATTGGAATTATCCTGGATCGTCGCATTATAAAGCATGCCCACATTATAATCGGAATAGGTGATATTGGTGTTGGTGAAAGTCTCACCGCTGGGAATGGACGGGTCAAAACCTTCGGTCCCCAACTGGTCCTCGAATACCAGGCGGGAAAAATCCAGCCTTTTCTGAACCAGGGTGACCTGGACTCCCAAACCGAGAGTCTGCTGGCCGTATACGTCCAGGGCTTTATGATACGCGGTGGACAATCCGACATAATTTTCCAGGAGGCCTCCTCCTCCGGTTTGATCATA
>JANWKA010000058.1 GCA_025451655.1 Chitinophagaceae bacterium
GGGAAAATCAACTTCAATCCACTTTGAGTCTATGATTTCATGGTTACCTGGCCCAACTTACCGGTTATCCGGCAAAAGGAAAGCGAAGGCATCCGCATGGACTATCCTTGCCGGCTGCCTCCTGTTGGTGCAATTTCCATCTGCGGCAGCAATCCGGGGTATTTCGACCCTGATGATCCAGGTTCCGGCTCACCAGGTCACTGGGCAGGTGAGGGACAGTTCCGGAAACCCCATGCCAGGAGTGACCGTAGCGGTTCAGGGGAGCACCACCGCTGTGGGCACCGACGGAAATGGCCATTATTCCATAACGGTTCCGGATTCCGCTGTTTTGGTCTTTTCCTTCATTGGCTACCATAATGCGGAAATTCAGGTGGGAACACAGACATCCATAAACGTTACCCTGCATTTCCTGAATGAGGCTCTGAATGAAGTGGTAGTGGTCGGTTATGGCACCCAAAAGAAAAAATACATCACCGGGGCAACGGCTTCCATCAGCGGGGCGTCGCTTTCCAAACCTCCGGTGATGACTGCAACCCAGGCCCTTCAGGGCCAGGTGGCCGGAGTGCAGGTGATCTCCAGCGACCAGCCCGGCGTACAGCCCACGATCCGGATCCGGGGTACCGGCACCATGCTGGCCGGAGCAAACCCGCTTTATATTGTCGATGGTGCCATCACCAGTGATATCACCAACATCAATACTGCCGATATTCAGAGTATGGATATCCTGAAGGATGCCTCAACCGAGGCGATTTATGGAGTCCGTGCGGCTAACGGAGTGATCATCATCACCACCAAACAGGGGAGCCAGGGCCAAATGAGGATCACCTACAACGCTAATGTAGGGGTCCGGATGCCGGCCAGCCTGGTCAAAATGGCCAATTCCCAGGAATATATCGATTATGTCCAGGCCTCCCTGGGCCCTCCGGTCCAACCTACGGGATATTCCACCGACTGGTATGGCTCCATTCTGCGCAACGGGGTGGAACAAAATCATGCGGTTTCCGTTTCGGGAGCTTCCAAAAACGCCCGGTACCTGCTGGATCTGGGCTACCTTTCGGATGAGGGGATCGTGATTGACAATGTTTTCAAGCGGTTCACCATCCGGTCCAATAACCAGTTTACCCTGGCTCCCGGCCTGGAACTGGGCCTCCAGGCCTCCTATGCGAACGGAAATACCCAGAACGTCAACCTGGGGACGGCATACAATGACGCCTACCGCGCGGCCCCGGTAATTCCTTCCGAGATCCGGGGTAAATATGGAAACACCTCCCTTTTCCAGAATGTGGGAAACCCCATCCTGGATATCCGGGATAATAATAATAATACCCGGGACAACCACCTGGAAGGAACCGGATACCTTCAGTACCAGCCGGTTTCCTGGCTGACCCTCCGGTCTGAGGTCAGTGATGAGCTGGATTTCAACAACAACCGGGTTTATGGTTACGCTTTCGCTGCAGATTCCTCCACCTTCATCACCCCCGGAGGAAACCAAAGCAACCCGGTCAGCAACCTGACCGTCCAGCAGAATGAATATTACCATTGGGTTTGGGATAATACCGCGACCTTCCACAAAATCACCGGCAAAAATGACCTGACGATCCTCGCCGGAACCACGGCCGAAGAATACTTTTCCCAGTTCATCCAGGGATTCCGGAAAAATGTACCCCCGGACCCGAATCTCTGGTACCTCAATGTCGGGGACCAGAATACGGAGACCAATAATTCCGGGGAGACCAAGTACACCCGGAATTCCTATATCGGAAGGGTGAATTATACCTATGCCGACAAATACCTGCTCACCTTGAATTTCAGGGCCGATGCCAGCTCCGTTTTTTCCTCATCCCACCGGTGGGCCTATTCTCCTTCCATCGGGCTGGGCTGGATCCTCACCGACGAGCCCTTCCTCTCGGGGCAAACGCTTTTTGACCTGCTGAAGCTGCGGGCCAGCTGGGGACAGGTGGGCAATGACGCCATCCCGCCGGATGCCTCCCAGATCACTGTGACGCCAAACCTGCCCTATTTTTTCGGAGGTTCTTCAGTAGGGGGCAGCGCGATCACCCAGATCAAGGATCAGAACCTGGGATGGGAGGTGAGCGACGAAAGCGATCTGGGCCTTGAATTCAGCATGCTTAACGGTAAATTGACCGGGGAACTGGGCTATTACAACAAGTTAACCAAGAATGCCCTGATCTATGTCCTGATCCCCAGTACCCTGGGAAGCCAGCCGAATCCGAACAGCAGCATTCCGACCGGTTACGTGCTGACCAACGCAGCCAATATTTCCAATATCGGGGCCGAGGCCTCTCTGCGGTGGAACGGGCGGGTGAACCGGAAACTGACCTGGTACGCCGGAGGCAATATCACGTTCAACCACAATAACGTGGTGGGACTGAATGGGGGCCAGCCTTATATTGATGGCCCTATTGGTGCAGACCAGCCTGATGTCACGCGCACGGATAACGGCCACCCGATCGGCAGCTTTTATGTTCAAAAGGTCCTCGGAGTATTTCAAAGCCAGGCGGACATCGAAAATTATACGGATGCCCATGGCAATGTTTTGCAGCCTGGAGCGGTTCCGGGGGATTTCAAGTACCAGTTTAACAAGAACGGGCAACTGGACTCCGTTTACGCGGGTTCCTACCAGCCCGTGGCCTATTATGGCATATCCGCCGGTATCACCTTCGGAACCCTGGATCTATCCATTGACACTTACGGTAATTTCGGCAACAGCGTGTATAACGGGAAAAAGGCCTTCCGCCAATCCTTCCAGGATAATGTGGAAGCTTCCACCGCTATGAACCGCTGGACCAATTCCAATCACACCAATACCGAACCCCGGGCGAACGCGGGAAATCTTCCGGCTTCCACCTATTTCGTGGAATCCGGCTCTTTTTTCCGGATCAACAACCTGACCCTGGGATATACCATCCCGGCTGCCTCCCTGGAGCGCACCCGGGTGATCAGCTCCCTGAGGGTTTATTTTACCTCCGAAAATCCTTTCACCCTGAAACAATACAGCGGTTTCACCCCGGAACTTCCAGGTTCTCCGACGGCAGCCGGGATTGAACTGAACGCTTACCCAACGGTGAGAACATTTGCCCTGGGGGTCAATGTGGGCTTTTAAATTCCTGGGCCATGAAAAGGAGATTATATCATCTGGTTTTGGGTCTCGCGGTTCTGGTTACGGCGGGATGCGGCAAGAATTTCCTGAATGTGGAGGTTCAGGGTCAATCCAATCCTTCCAACGATCCGCAGCTCGCGGTGGACCTGGTCAATGGCGTTTACAGCAGCCTGATCTATATCGATCCAGGAGGCGGATGGAATACCGATACCCATGGAATCAGCTTTGTCGCCGCAACCAATATCAGGTCCGACGATGCGGACAAGGGGAGTTTCGCTGGCGATCAGCCCGAAATCGCGGATCTGGATAATTTTACCGAGACTCCGGCAAATACCTTTGTAGCAGCACTCTGGAATGGTTATTACGCTGGAATTTCCAGGGCAAACAATGCCCTCGCTGCCATCCTGACGGCCCCGATGGATACCGCGACCAAAACCGAATTGCGCGCCGAAGTCCGGTTCATCCGGGGTTATTACTATTTTAACCTGGTCCGCTTTTTCGGAGGGGTTCCCATCGTACTTTCCGTACCCTCTGGCCCGAGACAAGCCATTTCCGATCCGAGCCTGGTCACCCGGGCTTCCGACAGCGATGTATATAACAAGGCAATCATCCCGGACCTTCAGTTCGCCCTGCAACACCTGCCCCTGAAAAGTGCCCAGGTGGTGGGCCGCATTACCAGGGGGGCTGCAGAAACCCTGCTGGCCAAAGTATACCTGTATGAAAAAAACTGGACCCAGGCTTTGGCCCTCACCCAGGATGTGATCAACTCCAACCAGTACCAGCTGGTCCCGGATTATTCCACCATCTGGAGGCAGGTAGGCGATAACGATGCCGAATCCATTTTCGAAATTGAAACCGGTGGGTATGGCAATACCGATGCGGGTATCCCCCTTTATTCTGAAATGCAGGGTCCCCGCAACAAGGGGGGCGTCTGGAACAATCCCAATTTCAATGACCCCACCGGAGATCTGGGCTGGGGTTTCTGCACGCCGACCCAGGACCTTGTAAATGACTATGAACCAGGGGATTTACGGGAGGCTGCAACCATCATCACAATCAACCCAAATCCACTTGCCCCGAGCGGCGATACCCTTTGGGACGGGTTTGTCATTCCCAATATCAATGGTACCCAGAGTGCTTTTTATAACTATAAAGCATATCATAGTGAACGAAAAGACGGCATTGAAACGTTCTTTGGTAACAGGGACCGAAAAATCAAAAATGTGCATCTGTTACGTTACGCGGAAGTGCTGCTGATCAATGCAGAGGCGGCCAATGAGCTGATGCAGCCCTCGGTGGCCCTGGCTGACCTGGACCAGGTCCGCAACCGGGCGGGGTTGCCCAATTCCACTGCAGGTACCCAATCCGACCTGCGGATGGCCATCTGGCATGAACGCCGGGTGGAACTTGCCATGGAACATGATCGGTTTTTCGATATTGTCCGGCAGGGCAGGGCAGCCCAGGTCATGCAAGGAGTTGGCAAAAATTTTGTAGCAGGGAAGAACGAGTTGCTGCCCATCCCGGCCACACAGATTGCTTTAAGCGGTGGAAAATTATTACAAAACCCTGGATATTAATCATTTATAATTTAACCCCATATAAAACCATTATCCGAAGAGCACTTAAATCCAAATCTATGAAATCGAAGATCAAGAATTATGGTTATGTAATCCTGGCATTTTTAGTTTCGGGAGGCCTCCTGTTGAGTTCGTGCAAAACGAATTCCAATAACAAGCCTTCCGGGCCAAAACCGCCCAGCAATCCCGGGGGATATGACTCCTCCAACCAGATCGCTTCCGCCAATCTTCAGGACTTTTTGACCCTGAACGGCGGCGCGACAGATAATAAAGGCCATATCCAGGGCACCAATAACGGCGGAACTTTTGTTTCCGGAATGTTGAGCGGAACCCAGGCCTGGCAAGGATCCTCCAGCAGCTATAGCTACATCGGTTATCCCGGTGCCAGCACTGCCCTTCAGACCATGACCAGTTTTACCGTTTCAGCCTGGATCAAGGCCAACCAGCCTTCCAACAACCCGAATGCCATCGTTACGCCGGGTTTGGGAGAACAATGCTTTTTCCAGCTGGTCAATGATTCCGCCTGGCAATCCAATATCCACCTGGGGTTAACCTCTTTCACCTCAGCTACCGGTGGAACCACCCTGAATACTGACACCCTTCAGCTCAAGGTGATCCTGAGCAATTTCGCCAGCGGGGTAGTCTGGCAGAATTACTATTTAACTGCTGATCTGGACACTGCTGTAGGAAAATGGACCAATGTGATTGTCACCTACAGTTCAGCTACCTCCATGCTGAATGTTTATGAAAACGGAGTGGCGGTTAAAATCAATGGACCTTACACCCCTCCCGGAGGTTCTGTCGGGCTCGAACTGTATCAGAACGACCCCGGAAGCCTGACCAATTCGAAGGGAGCGGCACCCTATGGCGGCTTGCAATTCAAGAATGCGACGGCCGTGGTGGTGGGCGGATGGGCGATCAATACAACCCCTCCTTTATCCTTTGGCGGAATCCAGCCCTGGGCTGGCGAATATACCGGGGCCATCGAGAGGGTTCGGATTTACAACAGCGCCCTGAGTGCAACGGATGCGAATTCCCTCTATATCCTGGAAAAAGCAGGGTTCTGAGGAATTCCAAATCATTGGTTTAATTTGATTGGTGAGGCCATGCATACAGAATGGCCTCATTGATTCCGGTCAGGCAATCCCGTCCCATGTTGCAACATCATCGAATCACCATCCTGGCAACCGCCCTGCTTATCCTGGGGGCCTGCAGGAAAGAAGCCATCAAAACCCCGGCTGGGAACAGTTCATTCTCCCTGAAAACCCTGACCCTGGATACGGTTCATTCCGCTCCCTATTACGGGATCAGCCTGAACCCGTCCATCCAGGTGCAGTTCACCTCCCCGGTGAACCGGGGATCGGCCCAGAACGACCTGCAGCTGAGATCGGTTCCAGGAACGGTAATTTCCACCACCCAGACCTATGAAAAGGGGGATAGCGAAGTCATCCTGGTTCCCACCTCCCCCCTGATTCCCATTACCGGATACAACGTGTATTTTGGATCCGGAATGAAATCGGCCCGCGGAGATTCAATTACCAATACCCCCGGTACCATCGGATTCATCACGACGATTGATACGACAGATAAATTTCCCCGGATCACGGACAGTTCCCTGCTCACCCTGGTGGAAGCGCAGACCTTTAAATATTTCTACGATTTCGGGCATCCGGTTTCCGGACTGGCCCGGGAAAGGAACAGTTCAGGCGACCTGGTCACCACCGGAGGAAGCGGTTTCGGGGTCATGGCAATCCTGGTCGGTATTCAAAGGAACTTCATTACGCGGCAACAAGGAATGGCCCGGATTACGGAGATGGTATCCTTCCTGACCGACAGCGCGAAGCGCTATCATGGCGCTTTCCCCCATTGGATGAGCGGGTCCACAGGGGCCACGATCCCATTCAGTCCCCAGGATGACGGGGCAGACCTGGTAGAAACATCCTACCTGATGGAAGGGCTGCTTTGCGCCCGCCAATATTTCAACAGCAATACCGACAGCGGAGAAATCCGGTTGCGTACGGCAATCAATTCCCTCTGGAACGGGGTGGATTGGAACTGGTTCCGCCAGGGCAGCCAGAACACCCTGTATTGGCACTGGAGCCCGGACTTCGGGTGGTCCTCCAACCAGCAGATCAACGGATGGAATGAGGCGCTGATCTCCTATGTACTTGCGGCAAGCGCCAGCCCGGACTCGATCCCGAAAATGGTTTACGACCAGGGCTGGGCCCGTAATGGCGGGATCCGCAACGGGAACACCTACTTTGGAGTCCAGCTGCCCCTCGGCCCGGCCCTGGGCGGGCCGCTGTTCTTTGCCCACTATTCCTTTCTCGGCCTCAACCCCCTGGGATTATCTGATGCCTATGCCAATTACTGGGATCAGGACACGGCCCAGGCCCAGATCAATTACAGGTATTGCGTGGCCAACCCGGCGCACTTTAACGGATATGGCCCCGACTGCTGGGGATTGACTGCCAGCGATGATAATTTTTCTGGTTATTCAGCGCATTCTCCCACCAATGACCTTGGGGTGATCTCACCCACCGCAGCCATTGCTTCCCTCCCCTACACCCCTCAGGAGTCCCTGAATGCCCTTCATTTTTTTTATTACAAGCTGGGAAACAAGATTTGGGGCAGCTACGGGTTTGTGGATGCGTTCGACCTCACCCAAATCTGGTTTGACAATCAATTCCTGGCCATTGACCAGGGTCCCCAGATCGTAATGATCGAAAACTACCGGTCCCATATGCTCTGGAACCTGCTGATGAGCTGCCCGGAAGTCCAGCGGGGTCTGAAACAGCTGGGTTTTCAGGTGCCCTGAAGGAACTTTCATTTTCTCCCCTCATTTACTTTTGCCCCGCAACAGATAACCCACAGACAGGCCGATCTCATGGTTGTGGATCCGGTTGGATGAACTTCCCCCAGGTTGAATATTCGCCAGGCCCTGATCAAATCCCAGCCCGAAAACCCATCCCTTTTTCAGGAGGAATTCACCCTGGAGGTCCAGCCCCCAATCCCCCCTGCGTAAACCATCCTGGTCCGGATTGTTTCCGAATGGAACCTTGGTACCTGCCGAACTGGCCGCAATCCCAATGGCCAGGTAAGGTCCGCCTCCCAGCAAAAGATCCCCGGGCCCCAATTCCCAGGCATACTGGACATCCAGGGGAATTTTCAGGTAATCCACTTCGCTGGTGTAGGATTGGCCAGGGAAAGAGGACCGGACCCCGATGGGGTCGAACAGGATTTGGCCCTCCAGCCGAACCGCATCGGTCAGCCGGTACTGGGCCATCACCCCCAAATAGGGAAGGATCATTCCTTTTTGGGTTACACTGGAGTCCCCGTGGCCGGGCCCGACAATACTGACGCCCTGGTAGCCATCAACGGGCCCCGGATGGCCGTCTCCAGATTGGGGCCTGAAGGAAGGAACACCCGGAGCCTGGTAAACAGAAAATCGCTGGACAGATAAAACCTCGGTCTGGCCGGTGAGCCCGATACCCACCACGGGTCCGATGGAGAAATCAGATTGCCCGTTTGCGGCCTGAAATAAAAAGGGAGAGACTCCCACCAGGATGGGAAGTAAAAATCTGTTTTTCATGATCTTGGGGTTTAGCTCAACAAAATAATTGATTTCCCCAGAATATGAAAATGGATTACCAGTCTCCACACTTTCTGAAGGCATTCTGAATTTCACCCTGAAAAATGGAATCCTCCCTTGGTCCGGGAGACCCAGAACCTGCACTGCAAAAGGGTTTGGTATGGATTGTTAAAATCCTGTAAATCTGAAGGAAAGCTGACTTCAATCCGGAATTAAACTCCACGAATGGTAAGGGTTGGCGAGCGGATTGCCGTAAATTTGCGGAATTCAATGCCCCTGAATTCCTTATGATGAATTTAAAAACCGGATTTTTGAAAATTTTGAAAGCATTTGCTGCCTTCGGGATCCTGCTCGGCCTCTCTTTTAACAGCTTCGCCCAGGAGGTGAAAAACAGCGGTTCCATTTCGGGAAGGATCCTCGATTCTGCCACACATCAACCCGTACCCTATGTGACGGTCGCCCTGTTTCAGGGCAAACAGGCAGCCCCTGAAAACGGAGGATTCACAGATCAGACCGGTATTTTTTCGGTTGGATCCCTTCCTCCCGGCTCCTACCGGCTCCGGATTGATGCGGTCGGTTACCGGACCGCCTATGTCAGCAACCTGGTGGTCAGTCCTTCGAGAGAAAAAGTTACTGCAGGCAATGTGTATCTCTCACAGGCCACGACCACCCTGAAAACCGTCCTGGTCCAGGCCCAGGCCCCCCTGGTGGAAAACAGGCCGGATATGCTTGTGTTCCATGCGGATAAGGACATCACCAGCCTGGGCGGGGTTGCCACGGATGTGCTGAAAAAAGTGCCCGAAGTTTCCGTGGATGTGGATGGCAACGTGGAACTCCAGGGGGACGCGAACGTTCGCGTCCTGATCAACGGGAAGCCCTCCTCCATTTTCGGAAGCAACCTGACAGAAGCCCTTCAGTCTATCCCGGCCAGCCAGATCAAGGATATCCAGGTGATCACCACCCCCGGAGCAAAATATGATGCTGAAGGCACTGCGGGCATCATCAATATCGTGCTCAAGGAAAATACGGCTTATGGGGTTCACGGGGAGGTGGTGGGTTCCATCGGAACCCGGCTGGAAAATGGATCTTTCAACTTCCAGGCCCGCCATGGGCATTTTGGCATCAATGCCTCCATCAGCGCACATGGTAATCTGAACAGCACCACCCTCAACGGCCTTACCCGCAATTCGGTGGACAGTGCTTCCGACCAGGTTCTTTTATTGCAGAATGGTCAGGGAGGTTTCACCCGCCAGGGATATATGTCCCACCTCGGATTTGACTGGGATCTGACGCCTAAGGATAATCTGAGCGGCTCCGTGGGCTATGATAATTTCATGCACTATTCCAACGGATATACCGACCAGACGGAAACCTTCGCTTCCAAGGATTCCACCTATACCCAATCCTTACACCGGCCGGTCATCAACAATTTCAACTTCAATTCCCTGGACTGGAACCTGGATTATAAAAGGACCTTCGCCCGGAAAAACCAGGACCTGGAAATTTTATATTTAACGTCCCAGGGGAAAAACACCTCCTATTACCAGCAAGGCCAGTATAATGAGCCCGGGGACCTGCTTGCATCCGGGGCACAAAGCCGCAACAGCGGGGTAGACAAGGAGACAGATCTGCAGATCGATTACAGCCAGCCTTTTTCCGAAACCACGACCCTGGAAACCGGAGTGAAAGGCATCTGGCAGCAGCTGACCAGCAATTCCAATTACCAGGACCTGGTCCTGCCCTCCATGGCCTACCAATACGACAGCGCCCAGTCCAACGATTTTTCCTACAGCAGAAATATCTATTCCGCCTATGCCAGCCTGAATTTCCAGTTGTCCAAAAAAATTCAGGTTCGAAGCGGCGCCAGGCTGGAACATACCAGTGCGGCCCCGATCGTTTCCAGCGGGCAGCACGTCATGGTGGCAGCCTATAATACCCTGGTCCCTTCCGTGATCGTTTCCTACGCGCTGGATTCCACCTGCATGTTCAGATTGGGGTACACCCGCAGGATCGAAAGGCCCGATTTCGAGGATCTCAATCCCTTTATCAATGCCAGCGATCCCACCAATATCTCCGAAGGCAATCCCAACCTGAGGCCGGAGCAGGGTCAAAGGATGGAGCTATCCTATAACACCCTCCTGAAGAAAGGTGCTGAATTGAATTTTA
>JANWKA010000059.1 GCA_025451655.1 Chitinophagaceae bacterium
CCCTTTCCGGCAAGAAAAAGCCTGCGCAGGGAAGTTCCGGATCCCTTTGGAGCGACCAGGATCACATCGATGTCCTTGGGCGGAAGGATCCCGGTCTGATCATTGAAGGTAATTCCGAAGCCATGGGAAAAATAAAGGGCCTTGCCAGGGGTCAGCTGGCTTTTCAGGATAGGCCAGATGGCGATCTGGGCCGCATCCGAAAGCAGGAACTGGAGGATGGTCCCCCTTTTGGCGGCTTCCTCGATTTCAAACAGGGTTTTGCCGGGAACCCAGCCGTCTGAAACCGCTTTTTCCCAGGTTTTACCCTTCCGCTGGCCTACGATCACCGGCAGGCCATTGTCCCTTAGGTTCAGGGACTGGCCAGGGCCCTGGACCCCATAACCGATAACCGCGATCGTTTCCTTTTTCAGGACTTCCCTTGCTTTTTCCATCGGAAATTCTTCCCGGGTCACGACGTCTTCTTTTACTCCTCCGAAATTGAATGTTGCCATGTAGGATTGGTTTTAGATTTTGGTTACCGACCTGGGGCCGTTTTACCGGTTTTGTCGAAATAGGCTTCCGCGCCATCATGGAGCACGGTACGCTCCACCTCGATAAATTTTTCCACCTGGGCCCGGACCTTGGCCATATTTTCCCTGGTGGTATAAAGTACGAACCTGGCCACCCCGGTATGGAAGTCGTCCTCCATCTCGTATGCCGTCAGGTTTTTGATCCGGATACGCCTCCGGTTGAAGGCATTGATCATCCGGTTCAAAATATTGAAGTTATTCTCCGCGAATACCTCCAGGGTGAAATCCTTTTTCATCGTTGGCGATTGGGCAATTTTCCAGTCTATTTGTTGAATTCCAGGATCATATCTGACACTCCCGCCCCCGAGGGGACCATGGGAAATACGTTTTCTTCCTTTTCCACCTTGACCTCCACGAAATAAGGCCCCTCGTGGTGAAGCATTTCGGTGAGGGCCGGCAACAGGTTGTCCCGGTCCGTCACTTCCACAGCCGGTATATGATAGGCCCCGACCAGTTGGACAAAATCCGGATTCACCATCTCGGTGAAGGAATACCGGCTTTCGAAAAACAGTTGCTGCCATTGCCTTACCATGCCCAGAAAATTATTGTTCAGGACGATGATCTTCACCGGGATCTGGTACTGGAAGATGGTGCCCAGTTCCTGGAGGGTCATCTGAAAACCGCCATCCCCGATAATGGCGATCACCGGTTTATTCCCGGGCACCAGCGCCGCACCCATCGAGGCAGGAAGGGCGAAGCCCATGGTCCCCAAACCTCCGGAGGTGATGTTGGTCCGGGGTTCCCTGAACCCGAAATACCGGGCGGCGACCATCTGGTGCTGTCCCACATCGGTCACCAGGATTGCGTTTCCACCCGTGAGCCCGGACAACTGGTGGATCACTTCCCCCATTTTGATTTCACCTGCCGCAGGGAACCAGTCCTTCACAACGATCTTGTCATATTCTTCTTTCCTGAGCTGGCGGAAACGTTCCATCCAGGATTCATGGGAGGCGGCCCGGATCCGGGAACTGAGGGCCATCAGGGCCTCCCGGGCGTCCGCAAGGACGGCCACATCGGCCTGGATATTCTTGTTGATCTCTGCCCGGTCAATGTCGATATGGATCACCTTCGCCTGCCTGGCATACTTGCTGACATCGCCGGTCACCCGGTCATCAAAACGCATGCCCACCGCAATGACCAGGTCGCACTGGTTGATGTTTTTGTTGGGCCCGTAATTACCGTGCATGCCCAGGTATCCTCCATAAAGAGGGTGATCCGTTGGAAATCCGGACAACCCGAGCAGGGTGCTGGAGACCGGGATCCCCCCTTTTTCGGCAAATGCAATCAGGGCATCCGTGGCCCCTGAAATCAGGATTCCCTGCCCCGCCAGGATAAAGGGTTTTTGGGCAGCATCAATCAGGGCGACAGCTGCCTCCACCTCCTTCAGGTCCAGAACCGGGATCGGACGATAGGTCCTCAGATGGGTGCAAGGCCGAAATTGGAAATCCAGCTTGCCAAACTGGGCATCCTTGGTGATGTCTACCAGGACTGGCCCCGGCCTTCCGGAACGCGCTATAAAGAAGGCCTTCGAAAGGGCATCCGGGATATCCTCGCTGCGGGTGATCTGGACATTCCATTTGGTAACCGGGATGGTGATGTTCATCACATCCGTTTCCTGAAAAGCATCCGTTCCCAAAAGCTGGGAAGCCACCTGCCCTGTAATGCAGACCAGCGGGGTGGAGTCGATCATGGCGTCCCCGAGTCCCGTGACCAGGTTGGTGGCGCCGGGACCGGAGGTGGCGAAAACCACCCCGGGCTTCCCGGCCACCCGGGCATATCCCTGGGCGGCATGGATCGCTCCCTGCTCATGGCGGGTGAGGATATGCTTCACCTGATCCATATAATGGAAAAGGGCGTCATAAATCGGCATGATGGCTCCTCCGGGATAGCCGAAAATGGTTTCGACCTGCTCGGCGACCAGGCACCGGATAACCGCTTCGGCTCCGGTGATTGATACCGCAGCGGGGATCCCGGGATCAGTCTTCGTCAGTAACGCATCCTTCTGTGGCATTTTTCACCAGTTTAGCATACTTGAAAAGCGCACCGCTGGTGGCTTTGAGGGGAGGGCGGGTCCAGGCCTTTTTCCGGATTTCCAGCTCTGCATCCTCCACCAGCAGGTCAATATGGTTTTTGCGGACATCAATGCGAATCCGGTCTCCGTCCCGGACCAGCGCAATGGTGCCTCCGTCAAAAGCTTCAGGGGTGATATGGCCCACCACAAACCCGTGGGTTCCCCCGGAGAACCTGCCATCGGTGATCAGGGCAACATCCTTTCCCAGGCCGGCTCCCATGATCGCCGAGGTGGGTTTGAGCATTTCCGGCATGCCGGGAGCACCCCGGGGTCCCACGTATCGAATGACCACCACTTCTCCCGGCTTCACCTTTCCTGAAGATATTCCAGCGATCAGATCCTGTTCCGTATCAAATACCCGGGCCGGTCCTTCAAATTCCAGCCCCTCCTTACCGGTGATTTTTGCAACCGAGCCCAGTTCAGCCAGGTTGCCCCCGAGAATCTGGAGGTGCCCGCTTTTCTTGATAGGATTGGAAAGGGGCCGGATCAGGTCCTGCTTGTCGAAATCCAGGCCGGGAAGAGGTTCCAGGTTCTCACGGACCGTTTTCCCGGTCACCGTGACGCAGTCGCCGGAAAGCAGGCCTTCCTGCAAAAGGTATTTCATCACTGCGGGGACCCCGCCCCGGTGGTGCAGATCCTCCATCAGGTATTTTCCGCTGGGTTTCAGGTCGGCCAGCATGGGCACCCGGTCACTGATCCGCTGAAAGTCAGATAGGGTGAGTCGCAGGCCGGCTGCCCGGGCCATGGCAATCAGGTGCAAAACGGCATTGGTGGATCCCCCCAGGGCCATGACCATGGTGATCGCGTTTTCAAAAGCGGCGGGCACCATGATGTCCCGGGGGCAGATATGATCGGAAAGCAACCGCTTCAGGGCGGGTCCGGCTTCGGCGCATTCCTTTTTTTTGTAGGATGACAGGGCCGGATTGGAGGAACTGTAGGGCAGCGACATCCCCAGGGCCTCGATGGCCGAAGCCATGGTATTTGCGGTGTACATCCCTCCACAGGCTCCCGCGCCCGGGCAGCTGTGCTGGATGATGGCCAGGTATTCTTCCTGCCCGATCTGGCCGGAAAGTTTTTGACCCAGGGCTTCAAAGGCGGAAATGATGTTCAGATCCTGTCCCTGGTACCGGCCCGGAGCTATGGTGCCTCCGTAAACCATCAGGGAAGGCCGGTTCAGGCGGGCCATCGCGATCAGGGAACCCGGCATGTTCTTATCGCAACCCGGAATGGTGATCAGGCCGTCATAATATTGCGCCCCGCAGACCGCCTCGATGGAATCGGCAATAATTTCCCGGGAAACCAGGGAATACCGCATCCCGTCCGTACCCATGCTCATCCCGTCGCTCACCCCGATGGTGTTGAAAATCAGTCCGACCATCCCGTTTTCCCAAACCCCCTGGCGGACCAGGCCGGCCAGTTCATTCAGATGCATATTGCAGGTATTGCCTTCATAGCCCATGCTGGCGATCCCCACCTGGGCTTTTTCCAGGTCCTTTTGGGTCAGGCCAATCCCGTAAAGCATGGCCTGGGCACCGGCCTGGGTGGGGTCCTGGGTAAGGGTCCTGCTGTATCTGTTGAGTTCGTCCATGAATTGGGTCCGGCTGGAAATTCCTAAAAAATAAAAATGCCTTCCCGGGGATTGGAGGAAGGCGATCATGTTTGGATTTAAAGGTTGACCTGCTTATTGCTTTCCTCCATGGGGCATGGTAATAATGACCAGGAAAATCACGACCACTACGGAAAGCACCGACCTGCAATCCCGGATCCACCGGTTATTAAAGAATGGTCTCACGGTATTTCGGTTCAAAATTAGGAAAGGACAAATTTAAGCCCGAATTTAGATATAACACAACAAAAAAAGCTTTTTTTATAGCCTGTTCAATGATTGCCTCAAATTATTGCGCTTTATTAACCTAAAGACCCCGGATGGTGATTTCCTCCCTTTGGCCCGGAACCGCGAGGGTCCAGACACCCGGCTGACCGGAACCGGGTTGGGGATGAAGGATGATCCTCTGGGGCTGGGAACCCTCCTTTTCCGAGATCAGTTCCAGGACCCGGGCAGGGGTATCGAAACCATGGAATACCAGCTGGATATGGCTAAACCGGGACCTGAATTCTCCTTCCGGCATCCCCAGCTCCAGGGTTCCGGCTTTCGGGTCATACCGGATCCTTCTTTTCAAATACTGTCCCTGCTGGTACTGGTAGGTAGTCCCGTCATCCTCGTAATACAAAAATGAGCTGGAATCCGGCCCTTTCCAGACCTGGATCTCCAGGATCCCGTCCCCGGGTTGCGCAGTGCTTTGAACCGTGTGCTGCATCGGAATGATGCTGCCTTCCCTGGCAAAGACAGGCAAATCGCTGAGCGGAGCCGCCACCTCAAATCCCTTTCCGCCTGCGTAATGCTCCCCGGTGGATATGCGGTACCAGCCTCCTTTGGGAAGGTAAACCCGGACCGAATCCTGAACGCTTTTCACCGGTGCCACCAGCAGGGCGTCACCGAACATGAATTCATTCTGGTATTGATCATCATAGATGCTGTCCTCCCCGGAATAATCTATGGCCAGGGTCCTGCTCACCGGCATGCCGGTGACATGGGCCTCATAAAAGGTACTGTACAGGTAAGGGAGCAGCTGGTAACGCTCGTCAATAAAACCACGCATCAGGTTTTCATTTTCCAGCCCCCATTTCCAGGGCTCATGATAGGTGTTTCCCTTTGCTGTATGGTTGCGGAAAAGCGGCGTGAACACCCCCAGGGACATCCATCGCACCATCAGTTGCGGGGAGGGGTTTCCGGTGAAACCTCCCACGTCCATTCCGGCGAAAGCCTCCCCCGCGATTCCCATGGAATTCACGAGGCGCACCCCTGCCAGCATATGGTCGTCCGTCGAATTGTTATCCCCGGTCCACATGGCCGAATACCGCTGGATCCCGCAATAGGCTGCCCGATCCAGGATGAAGGGACGCTGTCCGTCCAGATGGGCTTTTGCTCCATCGAAAGTGGCCCGGGCCATTTCCAGCCCGTATATATTGTGCACGGCCGCAAGGGTGGCCCGGTGACCGCTGTCACCGAATTCAATCAGGTCAGGAACTCCTTTCCCGAGGGGCGAGGGCTCGTTCATATCATTCCAGAACCCGGTGACCCCGCTGGAGGTCAGGACAGGGAGGTTGCTTCCCCACCAGGCCCGGGTTTCAGCGCGGGTGAAATCCGGAAAACAGCTTAGCCCCGGCCAAACCGTTCCGGCGTAATTGCTGCCGTCCGGATAGGTGGAGAATTCGTGATTGCGGACCCCGTCCTCATATACCCCATACCCCTTTTCAATCTTCACCCCGGGGTCCAGTATGGTCACCAGGTGGATTCCCATCGCCTTCAGGGAATCGGTCATGCTTTTGGGGTCCGGGTAGGTTTCGGGGTTCCAGGTGAACACCTTGTAATGATCCATATAATCGATATCGCAGTATACGACATCGCAGGGGATGCTGTCCTTTCGGAAGGTAGAAGCCACATCCAGTAATTCCCAGCGACTCATATAACTGTACCGGCATTGCTGGTATCCGAGGCTCCAGATGGGGGGGAGCTGGATATGCCCGGTGAGCCAGGTGAAATCCTTCAGGATGCTGCGGACATCAGCGCTTCCGAAAAAATAGTAGTTCATTTCCCCGTCCGCGGATCCGAAAAGATAATAGCGGTTATCGCAGGATACCCCGAAGTCAAAAAAGGACTTATAGGTGTTGTCGAAAAACAGCCCGTAGGCAAGCGCACCGTGGATTCCGATATAAAAGGGCATGGTGGCATAGATCGGGTCCTGGTCGGTCCGGTAGCCAAAAGCATCCGTATTCCAGTCCACATAGCTGCTACCCCTTCGGTCCAGGTTGCCGGTCTTCTCTCCCAGGCCGATAAAACGTTCGCCGGGGAACAATTTCCGGTAGGCGGTCACTTCACGGCCCAGCCAACTTACACCCAGGGCGGGATCATCCCCGCTGAGCATGCGGCCTGAGGGGGTAAAAAAACTGATCCGAAGCGGATTGCGGGTAGCCACCGCAACCAGGGAATCGGTGGACAGCACCACCGTACTGTCGGTTTCAGCGAGTTTCCAGGGGGTCGATCCGGGTTGCCGGACCACGGCATAGGAAAAATCGGGAGCGAAATCCCCCCTGGTGATCCGGACCCGGATCACGGTGGGGCCGTATACCGTAAGTGCTGCAGTCATTCCCGCTGTTTCCAGGAGGACCCCATGGTCGGTCCGGGTCACCCGGAGCACCGGGCCCACCTGCTCACTCAGGATGCTACCCTGCCCCAAAGCGGGAAGCCAAAAAGGGCAACAGCAAAGCAGGAAAGGAATCAGTTTGTAACAGGGTCCAATTCCGGAATTCATCAGTTTTTTTTTGGATTGCGGACACAAGGTACATATTTCCAATAAATGTGTACTTAGTACACGTTTTGAATTTTGGGGATCATTTCCTCCCCCCGCAATGGTATGGAGGCGAAGACTAAAGGCAGGTTCCGATGATATGCCGGAGGGCTTTCTCCTTTTGATTCAGTTGCTCCAGCAGGGTCAGCTGGTTTTTGGCCCGGACAAAGTTATGTTCCGGGTACCGGATGGGGTAATAAATGTCGCTGTTCAAAAAGTCCGTGAGGAACCGGATCCCCTGCATATAGACCATAAATTGGCCGGCATAGAACAGCTGGTTCTTCTCTGCAGATGTGAGGTCATCGCCCAGTTCGGAAAGATATCCTTTCATCAGGGCCTCATAATAGGATTCCCGGATAACGATCCGGGAATAATCCCCCTCTTCCTCCGAAACCGGGCTGGTATAAGTCCGCACCATGTCCCCCAGGTCCGAAATGATTTTTCCCGGCATGAGGGTATCCAGGTCGATCACGCAGATTCCCTCGAAGGTTTTTTCATCCAGCAGGACATTGTTGATCTTGGTGTCATGATGGACGAGGCGGTCCCTGAATTGGCGGTCCGTCTTGAGTTGTTCGAACTGGACCGCGATGAAGGAATACCGCAAAAAGGATTCGGTGAGTTCCTCGGCATATTCCCTGCGTTCCTCCCGGGCATTCCGGATGGCATCCTGGAAGGCGCTGTAGCGCAGGGTCAGGTTATGGAAATTGGGGATGGTCGGCCTGAAATCATACAGGTCGATCCCGGAGAGCAGCCGGGTCAGCCTTCCGAACTGGGTGGCCGCCTCGAAGGCTTGCTTGGGATTATCGGCCTGATCCAGGGCAAGGGAATGGGGGATGAAAGGGACCAGCCTCCAGAATTCATCCTTGGTTTCATAGAGGTCGCTGCCATCCAGGGTGGGAATGGCAGCCAGGAATAAATATTTGGGGTAATGTTCCCTGAGATAGGCTGCGGCCATCCGCTGGTTGGTTGCTATGGCCCATGGATCCGTGAAAACCCGGGTGTTAATTCTTTGGAGCACGAATTCCCCGCCTCCATGGAGGTTCCGGAGCCGAAAGGTGTTATTGATATGCCCGGATTCGAAACGTTGCAGTCGGAAATCTTCATCCCTGAGGCCGAATGCCTTCAGAATTCCAGGATGCGGGATCAGGTCCATAACCGGGAGGGATAAATTCCCTGCTGTACCAGCTTTTGAAAGCTATCTTCTACAACGGGTGCATCTTCTTTATAGGTCACTCCGAACCACCTGGCCCTAGTCGGGATCACGAGTACCCGGCCCTTTCCGGATCCGATAAAATCGTCCACCGCAAGCGGAATGAAGAATTCCGCCTTGGGGTTGGCAGCGTTGCGGTCCACGAATTCCTGGAACTGCTTCAGGGCAAATTCAAAAAAACCGGGGTGGAAACCCCAGAAATTCATGGAGACCGGAGTTTGAGGTTCCAGTTTCCCTTCCTTTGCTCCGTCCTCAAAGACGATCTTACCGTCCCGCCGGAATATTTTCGTCCTCTCATGAATGGATTTCAGGTATCCCCCCTGGTCCACCTCGCAAACGCCCCGGGATACCGACCCGTGCTCGGAAAGGGTGTTACCCAGCTCATATCCCACCACGCTGTACAGGTTCTCGGCGCAATCATTTTTCAGGAAAGCGGCCATTTTTTCAAAGGCACCCTTTCCGTAATAATCGTCCGCATTGATCACCGCGAAAGGCTCCCGGATCACCCGGCTGGCGCAAAGGACCGCATGCGCCGTCCCCCAGGGCTTGGTCCTGTCGGGAGGAACCTGCCTCCCGTCCAGGTAATCCTCCAGCTCCTGGGTCACATAATCTGTCCGGATCTTGCCCCGGAGCCTGGGCTCGAAGATCGACCGGAAATCCTCCTCGAAGCTTTTGCGGACCACAAAGACCACCCTGGTGAATCCCGCCTCCCGGGCATCGAAGATGGAATAGTCCATGATGGTTTCTCCTCCCGGTCCGAATTTCTGGATCTGTTTCATGCTGCCATACCTGCTGGCCATCCCGGCCGCAAGCACTAATAAGGTAGATTCCATTTCAGGATCGGTTTTGGGGGCAATGGAGCAAAAATACTGCTGGTTACCCGATGTCAGGACGGGAAGGTCACAAAAAAAATCAAAATCCCGGGCAAAAGGCGGGCGCTTCCTCATTTTTTTGAATAATTTCACGGGCTTCCGGTTATCTGCAGCCTCCTTCAATCCGAAATCCATGAAGTTCATTATCTCCTTTTCCATGCTGGCCCTGATAGCAGGATCCTGCAATGCCTCGGTTGCTCCCCCTGTTGAACCCAACCTCGGCATTGTTCCCGCCCCCGCAAACGTTGAGCGGCTCGGAGGGTATTTTCTGCTGAACAAGGCCACGGTCATCGAAGCCAGCGGCTATGACGCCATCCATTGCGCCACCTTGCTGAACGATTACCTGGGGAAGGCATACGGGATCACCCTTCAGGTAAAAAATGAATCCAGCATCCCCCCAAGGGCCCATGTGATCCGGTTTGACCTCAGGGCCAACACCTCGCCACCAGAAGGATACTCGCTCCAATCCAGTCATAACGGGGTCACCATCGTCAGCAATGACGGGGCGGGCCTGTTTTACGGGCTCCAGAGCCTCATGCAGATGACCGATGCGGCCTTCAAGCCACCGGTCCAGGGGGTGCCCATCCAGGTGGAATTGCCCTGCGCAAATATCCAGGACGCTCCCAGGTTTCCGTACCGGGGCTTGCACCTGGACTGCGGTAGGCATTTTTTCCCGGTAGCCTTCATCAAAACCTACCTCGATCTGATGGCCCGCTACAAGCTCAACACGTTCCACTGGCACCTGACCGAAGACCAGGGATGGCGCATCGAGATCAAACGATATCCCTTGCTCACCTCCGTGGGGTCGATCCGAAGCCAGACGGTGACCGGTCACGAGGGTGGCTCCAACCAGTATGACGGAAAGTCCTATGGAGGATTTTACACCCAGGATGAGATCCGGGACATTGTCGAATATGCCCGGCTTCGGTATATCACCGTCATTCCCGAAATCGAAATGCCCGGCCATTCCCTGGCCGCCCTGACCGCCTATCCTTACCTGGGATGCACGGGGGGGCCTTATGCCGTCGCAACCCACTGGGGCGTTTTCCCCGACGTATTCTGTCCTTCCGGGGATTCCACCTTTGCCTTCCTTGAAAACGTGTTGACCGAACTGATGCAGCTTTTTCCGAGCCACTATATTCATATTGGCGGGGACGAGTGCCCGAAGATCCGTTGGGAGCATGATCCCAGGGATATCGCCCTGATGAAATCCCTGGGAGATACCTCCGCCGACCAGTTACAGAGCTACTTTATCGGCAGGATCGAAAAGTTTCTGAACGATCACGGCAGGGACATCATCGGCTGGGACGAGATCCTGGAAGGCGGGCTCGCTCCGAATGCCACCGTGATGAGCTGGCGGGGTGAGGCCGGTGGCATCGCGGCCGTCAAACTTCACCACAAAGTGATCATGACTCCCGGGAACTGGCTTTATTTTGATCGGGGACAGGGAATTCCCGCCAACGAACCCCTGAATATCGGGGGCTACCTTCCCTTAAGCAAGGTGTATTCCTATGACCCCGTGCCTGCGGTGCTGCCAGACTCGGAGAAGCAATATATTCTCGGAGCACAGGCCAATGTCTGGTCCGAATACATGGCCAGCCCGGAAAAAGCCGAATACATGATCCTTCCCCGGATGCTGGCCCTTGCAGAGATCGACTGGACCCCTCTGGAAAAGAAAGATTATGGTGATTTTCTGGCCCGGCTCCCCGCTCAGCTGTCCTGGATGGACCAGCAGGGTTATTTTTTCCGGATCCCTGAACCCCTAGGACTTTCGGATTCCCTGACAACCCAGGACCGGATCCTGGTGAAGCTGACCCCTCCCCTCCCGGGCACCCGGATGTATTACAGCCTGGACAGTGCCGCCACGGTATCCTCCACCCTGTACACCTCTCCGGTCCTGTTAACCCTCCAGGCGAACCGGCCCGACACGCTCCATGTGGTGGAAGTCTCCCCTGCAGGGAATACCAGCGTCGATTACCATGCAGTCTTTATGCGCAAGGAGGTCCTCAAACCAAAGCCGGGTGCCCGGCCCGCTACCGGGCTCAACCTGAAGGGGCACCGGGATACCATCCGGGTTTCCCTGAAACGTCACCGGGTTCATCCCGGCCCGGATGGAAAGGAACTTGCGAAGGTTAATTCCCTTGGGATGGCCGGAAAAATCAGACCCCTCCAGCCCACTTAACCGGACCTGATACCCTGATCCTGACCCCCGGATCGGGATGGTTACCCCTGGGGAACCGGATTTCCACCCCTGCTGCAGGACTGATCCGGGGCAACCGTTCCTGCTCGTTTGACCTTTTAATCTATCTTTGACCCTTCATTTCCCATACTTCATGCCGTTTTATTTCCCTTCCCATTTGTGGCGCAGCTTTATGATGGCCTCCCTGTTGACCCTGGGAATTCAGGTTACCGGATGGAGCCAGGACACCCTGCCCCATATCGGGGTGGTAGAATCCGGGGGGGCCAACAGGCTGAGCTGGATTGCTCCCTACAAAGGCATCCGGACCATCGGAGTGCAACGGTCGGCTGACAGCCTGTATAATTATTCCACGATCGGTTATGTTCATGATCCTTCCCTGAAAGAAAACGGTTTTGAGGACCGGAAATTCCAGATGGGCAGGAATTATTACCGTCTTTATATCGAATTATCCGGGGGGAAACTGGTTTACAGCAAGCCAGCGCTCATTATGGACAGCCCGATGGTCACGGTCACCCTTCCCCAACCAGGCCGACCGGTGATGCTTCCTGCTGCTCCGGGAGAAATACCCAAAGCCCCGGTTAAAAAGAAGGTCATCCCCTACGCCCCTTCCCTTTATGTCTATACCAACCAGGAAGGGAATGTAAACATCAGCATTTCCAGGTCACAGGGAGATCATTACAGCCTGAAATTCTTCGATACCAGCGGAGTGAATATTTTCACCGTGCCCGCCATCACCCAGAATTTCCTGATCCTCGACAAATCCAACTTCCTCCATTCCGGCTGGTTCAATTTTGAACTTTACGACAATGACAAACTGCAGCAAAAGTGGAAGCTGTTCATCCCCGAGCTGAAGGAAAAATAGAAGGCACCATATCCTCAGGGAAGTAGTTCCATTGCTGGCTCACGGGCCTCCATCCGGGCACCAAAGACTTCACCGAAGGCTTTGCGGATTCCGCCCCTGACCTCCTGCAACAAAACAGGCCTGCCCAATTCCTTTTCCATGGAAGTGACCTGCTTGTCTGGGATGCCGCAGGGGATAATCCCGCTGAAATAACTCAGGTCCGTATTCACATTGAGCGCGAAACCATGCATGGTGATCCACCTGCTGCAACGGACCCCCATGGCGCAGATCTTCCGCGCCCGGGCCTTTTGCCCGGGTTCCAGCCACACCCCGGTTTCCCCGGTGGACCGGTCTCCTGTGATCCCAAAGGGAGCCAGGGCCCGGATGATGGTCTCCTCCAGGTTGCGGAGATAATACCCGATATCGGTACGGAACCGTTCCAGGTCGAGGATGGGATACCCAACAATCTGTCCGGGGCCGTGGTAGGTGATATCCCCTCCGCGGTTGGTCTCCACGAATTCAATGCCGCGGTTCCGGAGCTCGACCGGGGTGGCCAGCAGGTGTTCCGCCTTCCCGCTCTTACCCAGGGTATAAACGGGGGGATGCTCGCAAAAGATCAGGTAATGGGTGGTGGAAAGGCCGGCAAACTGCTGCGGATCCATCCTTTTTTTTTCCTTGATCCGGAGGTTTTCCTGTAATAACCGTTCCTGGATTTGCCAGGCCTTGCGGTAATCCACCAGGCCCAGGTCCAGGACCACCACTTCCTGTGGAGATGCCGTTTTTTCCATGACCCGAAGTTAATTCATTGTCAAAAACCCGGGTCCTGGTACCGGGGAATTGGGCTAATTTTGACTGGTTACCCATAGCCTGATCCCCCCGCCGGGCCGAAATCGGGATCCGGGGACCCTGCCGGTTATTCCGGCTGATTTCATTTCAAGTTGCAGAGAATGGATGCACTGTTGGAATCCGAAGAACCCGAATCCGAGGAAACGGGATCCGGGGACCTTTTTGAGCGATTGAATTTCGTTGTGGACCGCCACCAGGAGCCCCTGCGCATCGACAAATACCTCGTCACCAGGATGGCCCATGCCTCCCGGACCAGGATCCAGCAGGCCGCGGAGTCCACGCTGATCCGGGTCAATGACCATCCCGTTTCCTCCAATTACCGCGTCAGACCCGGGGATCATATCATCCTGTTTACCACCCATGCTCCGGACCTCACGGAAATCATCCCCGAGCCCATTCCCCTGGAAATTGTTTACGAGGACCAGGACCTGCTGGTGATCAACAAGCCTGCCGGGATGGTGGTCCACCCCGGCAGCGGTAATTATTCCGGAACCCTGGTTCATGGGCTGGCCTACCACCTTTATGGTGATCAGGTGGGAAAAACCGCCGTGCCCCGTTTCGGCCTGGTTCACCGCATTGATAAAAACACGAGCGGATTGCTGGTTGCTGCCAAATCTGCATCTGCTCTCAATGACCTTGCCGGCCAGTTCTTCGACCATAAGGTCAACCGGGAATACCAGGCCCTGGTCTGGGGGGATATGGAGGAACCGGAGGGTACTATCCGGGGCCATGTGGGCAGGCATCAGCGGTTTCGAAAGATCATGGATGTCTATCCCGACGGAGACCATGGAAAGCCGGCCACCACCCATTACCGGGTCCTGGAAAGGTTCGGATACACCACCTTGCTTTCCTGCAGGCTGGAAACCGGGAGAACGCACCAGATCCGGGTGCATATGCAGCATGCCGGCCATCCCCTGTTTAATGATGCTGCTTATGGAGGCGACCGGATCGTCAAGGGGACCGTGTTCACCAAATACAGGCAGTTCGTGGAAAACTGTTTCAACCTCATCCCCCGGCAAGCCCTTCATGCCAGAACCCTGGGATTCATCCATCCAACCACCCGGAAAGAAATGGCTTTCGATGCGGCGCTCCCCCAGGATTTCCAGCTGGCGCTGGAAAAATGGCGCGCCTATTCCCGCCGGCATTGAGCCGGCAATGAAAGGGCAGCCGGGGGGTTGGAATCATGCAGCCCCTCCGCAGGGGATCGGGGATCCCCCACTGCATCAGGTCCCCTTTTGAAAATCAGAAAGCTTCAGGTCAAAATCCACCCTTTCCCTTTTGTTGATCGGCACCCCCCAGTTTCCCTGGTAAAGGATTTCCCGGGGAACCGTCAGCCCTTCGAATCGGGTCATCCGGACCTCCATGTGGACATCAAAATCAAACAGCCAGCTGGAATAATGAAGGGAGTAACTCCGGAAAAGGATCCGGTAATCGGAAGTGTCAAAATAGGTTTCCAGGTCCGTAATGACGGTTTTTTGGATGAATTCGGGCTTAGCCCGGGCAGCGAAGACCCAGCAGGGGATGCCCTGGTAATTGCCCGAACGAATCGAAAAATCATAACGCGGCTCGATGGAAGGGTTGAAAATGGCAACCTCCTTTCCGACGAGGGGAATGCCCGGCACTGGTTTACCTGGATTGAAGACCAGGATTTCCAGTTGTCGGATATGCTTTTCCAGGCTTAACCCTCCAACCCCGATATCTCCCTGATCTCCCTGGACGTTATTATTCACCCCGCAAACGGTATCCGGGGAAAGAAAAAGAGTTCCATACATCCGGGCGGTATAATACCGGTATTTCCCCTTCCGGCGGAAGAAATTCCCGGTGACCTTTCTGCTGAGAAATACCGTATGACGGCAACCCCCATGGACCACCTGGAGGGTGGTGGCCACGAGGGATGCCCTGGTCCCTCCTTTCGGGGAAATCACCCGGATATCGTGGGAACCGGTAAAGCCAAGGATCTCCAGGGTCTTGAAGGACTTGAAGAAGCTGGTATCGTTTTCGACCCTGCGGATGAACCCCTCCACATTAAAATCATACCTGCTCGCCCGGATGACCACCTCATCCAGGTGAATGGTCCGGTTCAGGTAATTGGTAGAAGAGTCCTGTGCGAAAGCCGGGGTAACCATTCCGCCCCCGGCCATGGCCAGCAAAACTTTTAATGAGCATCGGTTCATTCCTGAAATTGGAAAAGGGACTCAGCTGCAATAAACAAACTGCCTCGTGGACCCCAATTTTTTACAAGGTAAACTGCAATCCGGCATCGAAATTGAATTTCATTGTGGCATATCCCGGGGTTTGAACATAACTGGTGTTGGTCAGGTTATCCAGGTCGAGAAAAGCCTGCCACGGTTTGGCGAACCTTGCTTCCAGGTGGAGGTTCCAGAGCAGGTAGGGTTGCAGTTGGACCGTTGTGGCTGGATAGTTGCTGAAATCCAGATCGTTCCTCCGGCCGGTATATTTCAGGTCGGAGCTTACCAGGAATACGGGAGAGGCTTGCCAGGAACCCCGGAGGGCAAAACTATGCGCCGGCCTTTCATAAAGGCCATTATATACCGTATCGGTTTTCCCGGATCCCATTGCCGTCACGGTCCCTTGCACATAGGAATAAAATCCGCTGAGGGACAGGCCGGGAGATACCAGCCAGTTCAATTCCAGCTCCCCTCCCCGGTCCCGCTCCGAATTGAAATTCAGATAAACATTATCAAAGGCGATCACGTCCCGCATGTTCCTTGCAAAGGCAGCAACCCGGACCATCAGGCCCCCATGAAGCCAGAAAGATTGGTACCCGCCTTCATAACTGATCCCTTTTTCCGGTTTCAGGGAGCGGCTCCCATAGGGGGAATAGAGTTGGTAGAGGCTGGGCGCATTGAAAGTTGAAGCCAGATTCAGGAAGATTTTTTGGCTTCCCGAGAAGGTATAGAAAGGATTCAGGCTGAAGGTGGGATTGAACCCATAGACAGAATGGTCATTCAGCCTCCCGCCCAGCTCCAGGTTGAACCCGGAATCCTGTCTGAAAAAAAGGGAAACGTAGGCGCTGCTGAGACCGGCGGCAGCGGAATCGGGTGAAAGACTGCCTGAATAGGGTCCAAAGGAGCTGATCGAGAGAAAGGACTGGTCCGTAGTGCTGAATAACTCCTGAAAACCCGCCAGCAGGGAAACATGGCTCCCCAGGGGCCGGTTGAGATAAATTTCCCCATCCTGCTGGCGGCTGACATCTTCCTCCTGATAATAATCCGGATAGATGGCCGTGGAGTCATCCAGGTAATTTCTCCTGGTATAACCATAACTGTAAATCAGGTGCAGGCTATTCCTTCCCAGGCTGGCCTCCCCCTGCAATCCTCCCTGGAAAAAACGGGTCTGGTAGGTATAGTTTGTCGCATTGGTGTAGGCAGCCTGGGGCAGGTTTCCATGATCCGAACTGAACCGAAAAAAGGGGCTCAGCCGGAACCCTTTTCCCTGAAAACCCAGGTTGACGGCAGCCACCTTTTCATGAAGACCATCGACAGTGAAATGCCCTCCGCCTGAAGTATCCAGTGCTGCCGGAAACCCCCTGCTGTCCACCGATGAAAGGGAAATGGCGTAATCCACCTTCCCGTGGCCCCCACGGACCCCGGCATGTTCGCGGAAAGTTCCATAGCTCCCTGCAGTCGCCCCGGCGCTCCAGGAGGGATTGGACCGGGTTCCCTTCCGGGTAATGAGGTTGATCACTCCGGCAACCGCCCCCGAACCATACAGGGTGGAAGCGGCTCCCCGGAGGATCTCGATATGGTCGATCTGGTCCACAGGGATCAGGTTCAGGTCGAAGTGGCTGGTGATCTGGGAAGCATCATAAACGACCACCCCGTCGATCAGGACCATGGTGTACCCGTCGGAAGCTCCCCGCTGGTAAGGAGTCAGGTTGGTTCCGGGGGCTTCCCCGGACCCTGTGACCGTGAGGGCGGGCTGCAGGTCGAGAACCGCTCCCAGGGAGCTCCCATCATAGCGCCGGAGTTCCGATGAGGAGATTACGGTGACGATTTTACCGGTTTCGGTTTCCCGGACGCCGGTTTTGGTGGCCGTGACCACAATTGCATTGAGGGAATGGGAGGAATCCTGCCCGTAGAGGCTGGCGCCTGCCAGGCAAAGGAAAAGGGTAACCCAGGCTGTTCTCATGTTGAAAAAATTGAGGGTGAACGGGAATCATTCATAACCTCAGGCAAAACAGCGAATGGAAAATGCCGCAGGATGATTGCGAACGTTCGACATTCATGCTTTTTCTCCCGAAAGCCATGCAAGGAAATAAGAACAGGGCAGGTCTTCTGACTTACTCGCTCCGGATAGCCTTCCCATCCCTGAGGGACAGTGGCATGAGGAATATCCGGTGTTGCGGCACGCCGGCCGCGGAGCTTACAGCATCGGGAAATGTCCGGGATTTTCACCCGGTTCCCTTTTCATCCCGCCAGGCGGGAAACCTTGTTCCGCGATAAAAGTACAAAAAAAACGCAGGGGAAACCGGGGACGATCCCGGGAATGCCTGGCTTGAACGGGGAGGTGGAAAATTGGTGTAAAATCACTTCCCGAAAAAAGAAATCCCGGAACTTGAAGGAGGATACCAGGAAAAAGGAATCGGGCGGGAAAGCCCGTTCAGGGCCGCTGGGTGGGTGGCGACGGCTTTTGGAGCAATTTCACCTGGACCTGGTCGATCCGGTGGCCTTCCATGGCTGCGACCTGGAAACCAAATCCCCTCCAATCCAGCTTTTCCCCATTTTGGGGAATATGCTGGAGGTGGTGCAGCATGAACCCCGCAACCGTATCGAAATCCTGGTTGGCGGTGTTGATCCAATCTTCCTTTTCAAAAAAGGTGAGGAAATCATAAAACGGCATCTGTCCATCCACCAGGTAAACTCCTTCGCCGGTTCTGACGATGCCCGGGCTTTTTTCGCCGGGCTGGGGCATGTCCCCCAGCAGGGCATCCAGCAGGTCGTTAAGAGTAACCATCCCCTGGAGGCTTCCGTATTCATCCACGATAAAGGCAGAGTGCATTTTGGATTTCTTGAACTGTTCCATGAGCTGGTAGGGAGAATTGGCCTCGGGGATGAAAAGGGGCTTGCGGATCAGGTCGCGCAGGGGCTTGTCCCCGCCAGAAAGAAACAGTTCCCGGATATGGATTACCCCGAGCAGGTTGTCGATCTGGCCATCACATACGGGATAGACGGAATGCGGAAACTGCTCCATCCTTTTGCGGTAGTTTTCAGGGCTTTCCTCCACATCAATCCAGACTATCTCGGTCCGGTGGGTCATCAGGGAGGTAACGTTCCGGTCCCCCAGGTGGAAAACCCGTTCAATGATCTGTTGTTCGGTTTCTTCAATATGGCCTGAAGTGGTTCCCTGGTCGATGAGGGCCCGGATCTCATCTTCTGTCACCGCGTTATCTTCCGGGGGGCGGATATGAAACCATCGCACCAGGGCATTGGAAGAAACCGTAAGCACCCAGATGAAGGGGAAGGTGATCACGGAGATCAGGTTCATCAGGGGGGAGATGATCTTGGATACCCCTTCCGGCCGGGCAAGGGCGATCCTTTTGGGCACCAGCTCACCCAGGACCATGGTGAAATAGGTAACAATCAGGACCACCAGGACGATCGACAACTCCCCGCTATAGGGTTTCAGCCAGGCAACCTGATCCAGGGCATGGATGAAGAATTCCCGGGTCTTGTCCCCTGAAAAAAGACCCAGGAGGATCCCGGTAATGGTGATCCCGATCTGGACGGTGGAAAGGAAGCGGTTCGGATTATTGGCGAGTTTCAGGGCGATCCGGGCCGCCTCATCGCCTTTTTGGGCCATTTGCTCCAGCCTGATTTTACGGGCCGATACCAGGGCGATCTCTGACATCGAAAAAAGGCCGTTAATCAGGATCAAAAGCAGCAGGATCAGTACTTCCATAACCGGGGAAAGAAACCGAATTTAGTGAAAGCGGCCCGGAACGGAAAATCCCCGGCCATGGGCCGGTTTCATC
The DNA here is from genome assembly GCA_025451655.1 of Chitinophagaceae bacterium. Classification (GTDB taxonomy): domain Bacteria; phylum Bacteroidota; class Bacteroidia; order Chitinophagales; family Chitinophagaceae; genus JANWKA01. The sequence goes on from JANWKA010000059.1 coordinate 19,014, forward strand.
CCCGGTCTCCAAGGGGTGAAAAGGTTTCGCCCCCCACGGCCCGCAGGAAGAGGGTCCCGGTGATCCAGCCTGCCATCAGGCCCAGCAAGGCCCCTGCCAGCACATCGGAGGGATAGTGCAAACCCACATAGATCTGGGAATAGGATACCAGAAAGGCCCAAAGGAAGGCAACTGAAACCCAGGGTCCGAAAAGCCGGTGCAAGCTCATCCAAATAAACATGGCGAGGCCGAAATGGTTGGCCGCATGGGAGGAAGGGAAGCTGAAACCACTTCCGCAGGGTACGAGCATTCTCGTGAAATGGGC
>JANWKA010000060.1 GCA_025451655.1 Chitinophagaceae bacterium
GAAATCCGAAAGGTTCGTGCTGAAATAGATCCACCCTCCCGGGGCAAGCAACCGCAGGCATTCCCGGATCAGACTGACATGATCCTGCTGGATATCCATGGAGCGGGTCATTCCCTTGCTGTTGGAAAATGTGGGCGGGTCCAGGATGATCAGGTCATAACTTGCTTCCTCCAGCCCGGGAAGATACCGGAGGACATCGGCACGGATCATCCGGTGTCTGGAGGGGTCCATCAGGCCATTCAGTTCCAGGTTTTCTCCTGCCCAGCCCAGATAAGTATTGGACAGATCCACGGAATCAACAACACGAGCCCCTCCGGAGGCCGCATATACAGTGAAGGAACCGGTATAACAGAACAGATTGAGGACTTTTTTATCCCTGGACTCGTCGCGGACCATGCACCGGGTTATCCTGTGGTCCAGGAAAAGGCCGGTGTCCAGATAATCACTGAGGTTCACCCGAAATTTCAATCCGGATTCCCGGACCAGGGTGATGGCGCTCCGGGTTCCCATTTTCCCATACTGGTCGAGCCGGCTGGATTTCTTTTTCCTTTCCTTGAAAAAGATCCGGTTTCCCGGGGTGTCCAGGATCCTCGAAACCAGGTCCCGGACTCCGGCCACCCATCGCTCATGGGAGGATTCATCCATTCCATGCCTCCGTTTGTATTCGGCGATGTGGATGAAACCCTCGTACCGGTCGATGCAAAGCGGGAATTCCGGAAGGTCGTGATCATAAATCCGGTAGCAGGTCACCCCCATCCTTTTGGCCTGGCGGCTGACATGCCGGTTCACCCGGGTGAGCCGGTTTTCCATCATGGAAAATTTCCCGTCAGTCATTACCGGGATTGGATTGGCCCATTGCGGGGCAGTTCGATCACCTCAGGATTCAGGACCCTGCCTGCCTCCACCGAAAACCGGACCAGGGTTCGAGCCCTGTGCCAACCCTCATTGCCGCAGGCTCCCGGATTGATATGAAGCAGCCCCAGCGCCGGATCGGGGATGATCTTCAGGATATGGGAATGCCCTGAAATGAAGAGGCCGGGGGGCTGGGCCCTGATCCGGGGGGCCACGCTGGGGGCGTACTTACCCGGGTAACCACCGATATGGGTCATCCAGACCGCCAAATCTTCCACCCGGAATCTAAGGTCCAGCGGGTAGCGGGCCCGGAGTTCATTCCCGTCCACATTGCCGTATACGGCTCGGAAAGGTTTGAAGGATTCCAGGGAATCGGCCACGGAAACCGACCCGATATCCCCGGCATGCCAGATCTCATCCACTTTTTGGAAATATTCAAATAACTGGTCCGGAAGGACCCCATGAGTATCTGACATCAGTCCGATCCGAATCATGGGTCCAAAGGTCGGGATTCCGGCACATTACCTCGGAACATAATGATCCCGCCAAACCCGGCGGTGATGACGAAAATCCCTTCGCCTTTCCCGGAAGGACCTTCTTCTTGCCCTCCGGTGATGAAACCGGGGCCGATCCCGGAATCGGGAATGGGCATATTGGAATGATACCGTGGGGACCGGTAAGGGTCCCCCTTCGGCGGGCCCGGGGGTAGCCCCGAAAGCCGCAGCCGCCATCAGTCCGGCGACTGCCAGCAAAAGAATCTTTTTCATGGATCAAATTTTAGGAAAACCACAGAACTCTATCAGAGAGACCCCGGACCCATGCCGGAGTTTAATCCAGGAGCAGGGATTAACGCCAGATTAACTTTCCGGTTTTCCTGAGCAGTGATTGAATTTCAGGCCTTTTTGACCTGGAACCAGACCGGGGTCTGGTCATCGTTTTCCCCATTGTAATTGATGAGGAGCTCTTCCCCCTTTTTGATGTTGCGCAGGGTGCGGATGGTCATCGTATCAGCTTCAAAATCCATTTCATATTCACAGTTGGGCCTGAAGGAGTGGTTATAAATGGAACAATACCCCAGGGCCACACAGGACCGGGTGAACCGGGCACCCCAGAGAAAAATGTAATTATGAAGGCTGGTTTTATCGACGATATTGGTATCGGCACGGGAAATTACGATCACAGGAGAAACCTCAATCACGGTTCGGGCCTTAATAGCCGACCGGGTGAAAACCCCCCTTCCCTTTTTGGTACTTTTTCGAACCTTCAGATAAGGCTTGATCATCCGATAGCGCCCGGTTTATTTGAAAGAACGCTAATGTAGGAACTATTTGGTCATCATGGGTCACAAGGCCTTGGCTCCAGCAGGAGGGCCATCCGGGTTTCATTTGCTGCCCTGATTTTTATAATGCATTTTTGCCTGGATGGATCAGCAGGTGGAATCACAGCGGGAAACAACCGAACGCCTTCTGGAAACCGGGGATTCCCAAAATCTCAGGTTATTCCTCGATGAACTGAATATCTCGGAGGTGGCCGGGATCGCCGGAGCATTTCCGGACCAGGAGGCCACCCTGTTCCGGGCCATGTCCCCCAACCGTGCGGTCAACCTTTTCCGGATCCTGGACTTCCCCCTCCAGAAAAAGATCATTTCCTCCCTGCCTCCTGCCCGGCTGGCAGAACTGATCAATGACCTGCCCCCGGATGACCGGGCGGCCTTCCTGGGGGAACTCCCCAGCAGGGCGGTGCAGGAACTCATCAGGCTGCTCGATCCGGAGGAAAGGAAGATCACCCTTTCCCTGCTCGGGTACCCCGAGGAAAGCGTTGGCCGGATCATGACCCCGGACTATATCGCCGTCAGGCCGGAACTTACCGTCCGGGAATTGCTCAGCCTGATCCGCCGGGTGGGAAAAAATTCCGAGACCATCGATGTGATCTATATTATTGACGGGAAGGGAAAATTGCTGGATGATATCCGGATCCGGGAATTCCTGCTGGTGGATCCCGATACCCTGATCCGGAATCTGATGGATCAACGGTCCATTGTCCTTTATGTAACCGACACCCAACAGGAAGCCATCAAGATCTTCCGGATGAACAACCGGGTCGCCCTTCCCGTGGTGGATGCCCAGGAAATCCTGCTGGGCATCGTCACGATAGACGATATGCTTTGGATCGCCAACGAGGAGCATACCACAGATATGCAGAAAGTTGGAGGTACCCAGGCCCTGGACAATCCCTACCTGGATATCCCACTCCTCCTGCTGGTAAAGAAAAGGGCCGGATGGCTGGTGATCCTCTTCCTGAGCGAGATGCTGACGACAACGGCCATGCAGCATTTCCAGAAAGCGATCACCCAGGCTGTAGTCCTGGCCCTGTTCATCCCCCTGGTGATGTCCAGCGGTGGCAACAGCGGATCACAGGCTTCCACCCTGATCATCCAGGCTATGGCCCTGGGCGAGGTCCGCCTTTCGGACTGGTGGAGGGTTCTGCGCAGGGAAATCCTTTGCGGGCTTTTGCTGGGCGTGATCCTTGGATCCATCGGTTTTCTCCGGGTGACCTCCTGGCAGCATTTCCACATTTATAATTATGGGGTACACTGGATGCTGGTGGCAACTACTGTATTCTTTTCCCTGATTGGAATCGTACTCTGGGGAAGCCTGATGGGTGCCATGCTTCCCATTATTTTGAAACGGCTCAAGGCTGACCCTGCAACCTCCTCGGCCCCCTTCGTGGCTACCCTGGTCGACGTCACCGGGATCGTCATTTATTTTTCTGTGGCCATGCTGATCATGGGGGTGTGACCCCGGACCGGCAAAGGGTCCCTGAATTGGGGCGGCTGATGTATTTTGAGACCAGATCTAACAAATACCATGAAACGGATTTTCCTGATGGTGGCTGTGGGCTGCTGTCCCTTATGCCTGCTGAAAGCCCAGCAATCTCTCCACCACCTGACGGTGGATCAGATCATGCAGGATCCCAAATGGATCGGAAGTTCGCCATCCAACCTGTTCTGGAGCCCCGACAGCAAAAGGATTTTCTTTGACTGGAACCCCGATGCTGCAGAATCCGATTCCCTTTATTATTATTCCCTGGAGTCCCATTCCATTTTCAAGGCAGACCCTTCCCTCCGGGATACGGCTTCTTCCGAGGCCCGGGGTTCCTATTCTCCGGACCGGAACCTGCTGGCCTACTGCCTGAAAGGGAACCTCCTGGTCCTGGATGCCCTTACCGGGCGATCCAGGCTGATCAGCTGGACTTCCCAGCCAGCCTCTGACCCGCATTTTCTGGCCAATACCCGGAAAGTGGTGTTCACCCGGGAAGGGAACCTCTATCTATGGAACGGCGATGATGGAAGTACCCGGCAGCTCACCAATTTCCAACTTCATGCGCCGGTCCAGGCGCCTGAAAAGGATGCCCAGGCCGATTTTTTGGAGCGAGATGCCCTCGGAAATTCCCAGGTCCTTCGCCAGAGGACGGTGCGGATCGCCCGCAGGGACAGCCTGATGGCCCTTGAGCTTCGCAAGAAAAGTCCCAGGATCATTTATACCGACGGACAGGACCAGGACGAGCTGGTTCTCAGCCCGGACGAGCACTATATCAGCTACCGGTTGTCCAAAGAAGCCCCCGGGGCAAAGCATGTGATCGTCCCGGAATTTGTGACCGCCAGCGGGTATACGGAGGAACTGCAAGGCCGGGAGAAGGTAGGGACTCCTGAATCCAGTTACAGTTCCTTTATCTACGACCCGGCGCGGGACACCATCTATCCTATCCATACGGAGGATATTCCGGGCATTCGGGACCTGCCGGATTACCTCCGGTATTACCCTGGGGAGGATTCCCTGATGAAAAAAACCAGACCCCTGAGGCAGGTTGTGGTTCTGGGCCCTTTCTGGAACCAGCCCGGCACCCGGGCTTTCGTGGTGGTCCGGGCCCTGGACCACAAGGATCGCTGGATTCTTTCGCTGGATCCCCGGACCGGGAGGCTCAGCCTGATGGACCGGCAAAGGGATGAGGCCTGGGTGGATGGCCCGGGCATCGGATGGGATTTTGGGGAAGGCAACCTGGGCTGGATCAGCGATAGCATCATCTGGTTCCAGTCGGAAGCCACCGGTTATTCGGAGCTTTATTCTGAAAATATCCGCACCGGGGAGAAAAAGGCCCTGACCTCAGGAAAATTCGAGGTATTCCAGGCTGAGTTGTCCCGGGACCGGCGCAGCTTTTTCCTGAATACCAACGAAGTCGAGCCCGGGCAGCGTCAGGGATACCGGCTGGAAATCGCCACCGGCAAAATCACCAGGCTCACGGGGGATGCAGGGGGCTATGAATTAACCCCCTCCCCGGATAACCGCTGGATCGCCCTGCGTTATTCCAGCAGCAACCATCCCTGGGAAGCCAGCCTGCAGCTGGCCCGGCCGGGCGCTGAACCGATCCGGATAACCGATAAAGCGGAAACTCCTCTTTTCGCTTCTTATCCCTGGAGGGCGCCGGAACTGGTCCGGTTCCGCGACAGGGATGGTCTGGAGGTTTTTGCCCGGCTTTTCCGGCCTTCCCAGCAGGCTGCATCCCGTCCGGGAGTCCTCTTCATCCATGGGGCAGGATACCTCCAGGACGCAATTCAATACTGGAGCGATGATTATTTCCGGGAATATCTGTTCGAGAACCTCCTGACGGATGAAGGCTATACGGTCATGGATATAGATTACCGGGGCAGTGCAGGATATGGCAGGGACTGGAGGACCGCGATCTACCGGCATATGGGTGGAAAGGACCTCGATGATATTGTTGACGGTGCAGCCTTTATGAAAGACAGCCTCAACGTGGCCCCTGCCCGGATTGGGGTCTGGGGGGGATCCTATGGGGGGTTCCTGACGCTTATGGCCCTGTTTACCGATCCGGGGACCTTCGCCTGCGGAGCGGCCCTGCGGTCCGTGACCGATTGGGCTCATTACAATCAGGGATACACTTCCGACATCCTCAACGAACCAGCAACCGACAGTCTGGCTTACCTCCGGAGCTCTCCGATCTATTTTGCCGCGGGACTCCGGGACCATTTGCTGATGTGCCATGGAATGCAGGACACCAATGTGAATTTCCAGGATATTGTCCGGCTTACCGAAAAGCTGATCGAATTGGGAAAACGCCGTTGGTCACTGGCCGTCTACCCCCTCGAAAACCACGGATTCGCGGACCCTTCAAGCTGGCAGGACGAATACAACAGGATCCATGATCTTTTCACCGGAGACCTCCTGCAGCCTGCTCCATCGCAACGTTAGGGGTTTATAACCCGGTGGCTTTCGGTTAAAAGTATTGCCCGGTTCCGGTTCCTCTTTGGGGGAAGAATCCGGTTTCCCTCCTGGAGCCGGCCCGGAAGGTTTTCCTGACAAAAGTTGGATATTTGCCCCTGCCCGGGAATCGGGGTTTTTCCAAAAAATTTCGGCACCATGTGTGGCATTGTAGCCTATATCGGTAAGGGACAGGCATACCCGGTCCTCCTGAAAGGCCTAAAACGGCTGGAATACCGGGGCTATGACAGCGCTGGGGTCGCCATTGCCTCGGGGGGTCAGGTGCAGGTCTTCAAGAAAAAGGGCCGGGTGTCTGAACTGGAAGAGGCCCTGACCGGCCGGGAAATGGAGGGTCATTGCGGAATTGGCCACACCCGCTGGGCGACCCATGGGGAACCCAGCGACATCAATGCCCATCCCCACACTTCATCAGACGGAAAACTGGCCATAGTCCATAACGGGATCATCGAGAATTATTCCCAGTTGCGCCAGGAACTCCTCAACAAGGGGCATCGTTTCCAAAGTGAAACCGATACGGAAGTCCTGATCCATTTTGTGGAGGAAGTGCGCAACAATAACCGCTGTTCCCTGGAAGAAGCCCTGCGGATTGCCTTGCGCAGGGTGGTGGGCACTTATGTCATCGTGATCCTGGACGGGGACCACCCTGATACCCTGGTGGCTGCAAGAAAAGGAAGCCCCCTGGTGATCGGAATCGGGAACGGGGCCCATTTTCTGGCTTCTGATGCCTCCCCGATCGTCGAATACACCAAGGAGGTTGTCTATGTGAACGATTATGAGGTGGCGGTGGTGAAAGCAGACGAGCTGATCCTGAAAAACAGTTCCAATGAGATCCAGACTCCTTATGTCCAGAAGCTCGATCTGGAACTGGCCGCGATCGAAAAGGAGGGGTTCCCCCATTTCATGCTCAAGGACATCTTCGAACAACCCCGGACCATCTTTGACTGCCTCAGGGGCAGGCTGGACGCGGCTCATGCCCAACTCACCCTGGGAGGGATCCGCAACCATGTAGAAGCCCTGAAGGAGGCGGACCGCATCATCATCGTTGCCTGCGGTACCAGCTGGCATGCTGCCCTCACCGCGGAATACATGATTGAGGAACTTTGCCGGATCCCCGTGGAAGTGGAATATGCCTCGGAGTTCCGGTACCGCAATCCGGTGATCCGAAAGGGGGATATCCTGCTGGCCATCTCCCAGTCCGGGGAAACAGCCGATACCCTGGTGGCGATTGAAGGAGCCCGGCAGCAGGGAGCGATCGTCCTGGGGATTTGCAATGTGGTGGGTTCCTCCCTTTCCAGGTTGTCCCATGAAGGGATCTATACCCATGCCGGGCCGGAAATCGGGGTTGCGAGCACGAAAGCTTTTACCGCCCAGCTGGCAGTCCTGGCGATGTTCGCCTTGAAGCTTGCCCGGGACAAGGGCTCCGTGGAAGAAGGCCGGTTCCGCGAACTGCTCACCGGGCTGGAAGGGATACCAGCCCGGGTGGAAACCCTGCTGGAGCAAAACGGAAAAATCGCGGAAATCGCTTCAAGGTACCGGGACAGCCGGGATTTCCTGTACCTGGGAAGGGGGTATAATTTCCCTGTTGCCCTGGAAGGCGCCCTGAAACTGAAGGAAATCTCCTATATCCACGCCGAGGGATATCCTGCCGCCGAAATGAAACACGGACCCATCGCCCTGGTTGACGAGAACCTTCCCGTGGTGATCCTGGCCACCCGGGACCGTTTCCATGAAAAAATCGTTTCCAATATCCAGGAGATCAAGGCCCGGAAAGGAAAAGTCATCGCCCTGGTCACGGAAGGTGATGAGATCGTACCTTCCATGGCCGATGAAACCATCCGGATTCCGGAAGCCGATGAACTACTTGCCCCGATGCTGAACGTGATCCCCCTGCAGCTTCTGGCTTACCATATCGGAGTCCAAAAGGGCCTGGATGTAGATAAGCCCAGGAATCTGGCGAAATCCGTGACGGTCGAATAAAAAAGAGGATTTTTTCAATCCGAACCGATTTTGCTCAAAAAAATATGAACATCATCACCAAAAGGCCCCTGTCCTCCCTGGGCTATGATTTTATCCCTGCACCCTGGCTTCCCGGGGGAAAGGACGAATATTATTTGCGGGACCAGCAAAATGGAAATACCCGCACCTACCGGCAGCTCACCGCCCAGGAAATCGAGGTCCTGGTGCGCAACAACAACAGCTCGGATAACTGGAACCATATCCTGGTGGCTGAACAATTCAGCGCCCAATTGGTGCGCAACTGCCATTTCTTCGGGAAGGTGCGGATCGGGAAACTGGAACCTTATTACCTGGAATTTCATAACCTCCGGCTGACCGTCGGGCTGCATAACAGCACCATTTGTTCCTGTGACATCGGGGACAATGCCGTCATCGAAAATGTGGCCTACCTCTCCCATTATATTCTCGGTAATGAGGTAGTCCTGGCCAATATCGATGAGATGACCACGACAGATTACTCCAAATTCGGAAATGGCATCCTCAAGGAAGGAGAGGATGAAAACGTCCGGATCTGGCTGGAGATCTGCAATGAAAACGGGGGGCGCAAGGTACTTCCTTTCGCCGGGATGCTGGCCGGGGATGCCTGGCTTTGGTCCACCTACCGGGAGGACAGCAGGCTGATGCAGCGTTTCATGGAATTCACCGCCAAACTCCAGGACCACCGAAGGGGATATTACGGTATGGTCGGTGACCGCACCGTGATCAAAAGCTGCAAGATCATCAAGGATACCCTGATCGGGACCGATGCCTATCTCAAGGGAGCCAACAAGATCAAGAACCTGACCATACACAGCGCGGCCGAAGCCAAATCCCAGATCGGGGAAGGCTGCGAGCTGGTCAACGGGATCATGGGGTATGGGTGCAGGGTATTCTATGGAGTCAAGGCGGTGCGGTTCGTCATGGCCTCCAATTCCAGCCTCAAGTACGGGGCCCGCCTGATCAATTCCTACCTGGGGGACAATTCCACGGTGTCCTGCTGCGAGGTGCTGAATTCCCTGATCTTCCCCGGCCATGAGCAGCATCATAACAATTCCTTCCTCTGCGCCGCGCTGCTCATGGGACAAAGCAATCTGGCCGCAGGGGCCACTATCGGGTCCAATCATAATTCCAGGGGTGCGGACGGGGAGATCATCGCCGGCCGGGGCTTCTGGCCCGGCCTCTGCGTAAGCCTGAAGCACAATTCCCGTTTCGCCTGCTTCACCCTGATCGCCAAAGGAAATTACCCTGCAGAAATCAACCTCCGGATCCCGTTTTCCCTTCTGGTCCATGAGGAAAGCCTGAACCGCCTCCGGGTCATGCCCGGATATTGGTTCCTGTATAATATGTATGCCCTGGAACGCAATTCGGCCAAGCATTCAGACCGGGACCTGCGGATGGACCGGACCCAGCGGATCGAATACGATTACCTGGCGCCGGATTCCGTAAATGAAATGTTCGATGCCCTGGAAATCATGGAACGCTCGGTGGGAAAGGCTGCAGGAGCCGGTAGCGCGGATGAAAGGTGCAGGGCCCTGGGCAGGAAGCTCCTGGAACAATCTCCGGACCAGGTGGCCGGGATGCACCTGGTCTCGGAAGGCATTGAAAACTCCGGCAGGCCGGTCGAACTGCTCAAGGTCCACCGGGCCTATCCTGTTTTCAGGGACCTGATCCGCTGGTACGGCACCAGTAACCTCGTCCGGTGGATGAACCAGAACAAGGAGGCCCGTTTCGGGGAAATTTCAAGCCTGGTGGCCCCATCCCGGGAATCCTGGCTTAATGTCGGGGGTCAGCTCATGACCGTTGGGCAGGTGGAAGAAATCAGGGAAGGGATCGCAAGCAAACTGATCATGGAATGGGATGGGCTGCATGACTGTTACCGCCAGTTCGGGGAGGGTTATCCGCTTAAAAAACTGAGCCATGCCCTGCGCTGCCTGCTGGAGCTCGAAGGAATGCGGAACGGGGACCTGACTCCCGAAAGACTCCGGCAATTCCTGGAACAATCCAGGGAAACCTCCCGTTGGATCGCCGCCCAGGTGGAAGCTTCCAGGCAAAAAGATTACCGAAACCCTTTTCGGAAAATGACCTATGACAATGAAAAGCAAATGGAGGCAGTGCTCGGCAAACCTTCAGCGAACAGCTTCCTGGCCCAGTCCCGGTTAAAACAAAAAGCCTACGAGGAAGCTGTTGAGGGCATCCTGAAAAGGTTTTGATCCTGAAATTTTAGGGCAACCCACCCTGGATGCCGGAGTCAAACCAAAGCTCATGAATATTCAAATCAAAGCCCAAAACTTCCTTGAATGGATCGGCAAAACGACCAACCAGGTCCCCGTCCCCCTGGCGCATACCCATATTCTTTCCTTTGTTTCCAGGGCGCTTTACGATGCAGCCGCACTGGGTGTTTTTGAAGCCCTGGATGGAGGACCGGACACCGAAGCGGGGATCGCCCTGACCTGCCATCTCCATCCCGATGCCCTGGGAACCCTGCTTGGCATGACCACGGCCCTGGGGTATACCCGCTACCGCAAGGGAAAATATGGCCTTACAGGAATGTCCCGCAAATGGCTCCTGGATTCCAGCCCGGCTTCTGTCCGCCCGCAATTGCAGTTCATGCGGGAGATCTGGCCCTGGCTGGAGGAGTTGCCCCGTTTCCTGGAGACAGGCCAGGGACTGGACTTCCATTCCCGCCTCGATAGCCGGCAGTGGGAATTATACCAGGCCGGTATGCGGTCCATTGCCCGGGGAAGCGCCCGGGAAGTGGCGGCCATTACGCCCCTTCCCCCCCGCCCTACCCTGATGCTGGATATCGGAGGATCCCATGGAATCTTAAGTGCAGCGATATGCCGCAAACATCCGGGACTGGGATCGCTGATTCTGGACCTCCCGGAGGCCATAGAGCATGCCAGGCCCATCTTCCTTCGGGATCACCCCGGAATGCCGGTCCAATACCAGGGCGGAAACGCACTTCATGATGAGCTGGGGCAAAACCGGTTCGACCTGATCTTTGTATCCAGCCTGCTGCACCATTTTAGCGAAGACCAGAACCGGGGGCTGAGCTCTAGGGTCGCCAGGGCGCTGAAGCCGGGGGGCTACTTCGTAATCCAGGAATTCATCCGGCCCCCCGTGCGAAACCAGGGGGACCTGGTCGGGTCAACCCTCGCCCTGTTTTTCAACCTGTCGAGTAACGGCAAGACCTGGTCCACCACGGAACTCCGGTCCTGGCAATCCGGAGCGGGCCTGGAACCAGTCAAAATCCGGAGGCTGCTCACCATGCCGGGTTTCGCCCAGATCGTTTCCCGGAAACCTTCATAAGCCCGGTTCGGGGGCCAGTTCCAGATAGGGGATGAGCCCCCTGGGTACCACCTGTAGTTTCACCCTGGCGATCCCCCTGCGATGAAATCCCAATTTCCTGGCTGCTACCTCCGTCAGGTCCAGCAACCTTTTATTGCGGTAATGCAGCCGGTCGTTGATGCGGAGGATGATCCAGCGGCCATTGGCCCGGTTGGTCACTTTGACATAGGTGCCGAAAGGCAGCGAATTATGCGCGGCAGTGAACTTCCGGTTACTGAATATCTCCCCGTCCGCGGTGCGATGGCCGTTGAACCGGTTGGAATAAAAACTGGCTACCCCATATTGCAATGCATGATTATTCTTTTTCCGAAGGGGATGCTGGGCCAGAGCAATTTCTGAGAAAACAGTCAGGAGCACCAGGGCGGCGGGAATTGAAACCAGGAAGGAGTTGCGGAATAAAAGGCCCATAGTTGGAAGAATTGCAGGCGCCCGGAATTCAGGAGCGGATCCGGTAGCCCCTGATGCCAAACCAGGTCACGACCCCGAAGCAGACCATCGGAATGATAAAGGCATGGGCAGTGGAGTCCGTCTGGGCAATCCAGCCCATCAGCGGAGGGATCAGGGCTCCGCCCACAATGGACATGATGATCAGGGATCCGCCCTGGCGCGTATGTTTTCCGAGGTCCCTGACCCCCAGGGCGAAAATGGTGGGAAACATAATGGACTCGAAAAAAAATATGATCATCAGGCAGACCACCGAAAACGCACCGGTTCCCCAAACCACGGCAACGCAAAGCAGGATATTCACCAGGGAAAAGACCTTCAGCAAATCCTGGGGGCGGAACACCGCCATCAGGGCGGTTCCCGCGAACCGGCCCACCGTGAACAGGATGAGGCTCACTCCCAGGAGCTGCGCGGCAATTTTGCTGGAAGTTCCAGGCCAGTTTTCGGTGGCATAATTGATGAAGAAGGCTGCGATCCCCACCTGGGCGGCCACATAAAAAAACTGGGCAACGACGCTTCCCACGAAATGGGAGTTGTGGAACAATGGTTTGGAGGAGTGGCTCGATGCCGTTGCCAGCTGCTCCTCTTCATTGATCTCGGGCAGCGGGGTCCGGTAAAACAGGAGGGCAACCAGGAGAACGACTCCCGCGATCACCAGATAAATGAACTTGACCGAATCCAGGTCCCCGGCAGCAGGGCTGCCGGTCGCTGCAGGCCTGCCAAAAAAAAGGAAGGAGGCCAGGATCGGACCCAGGAAGGACCCTACCCCGTTGAAGGATTGGGAAAGGTTCAGCCGGAAGGATGAAGTTTCCCGGTCCCCAAGCACTGTGACATAGGGATTGGCGGCAGTCTCCAGACAGCACAATCCACAGGCCAGCACGAAAATGGAACCCAGGAAGGCCACGAAGCTCAGGTTATTGGCGGAAGGATAAAACAGGATCGCCCCGGTGGCATAAAGGAGCAGGCCGAGAATGATTCCCCGTTTATATCCGAATTTCCGCATGATCAGGCCGGCGGGAATGGCCATGATAAAATATCCTCCAAAATAGGCGGCCTGAAGGAGCGTCGACCGGGCCTTGTTGACATGAAGGACATCCTGGAAATGCTTGTTGAGGGAATCCAGCAGTCCGTAGGCAAAGCCCCAGAGGAAAAACAGGGAAGTGACCAGGATCAGGGGAACCAGGTAGCGCGGCTGGGTCACGGTTGCGGTCCGGACCCGGGTTGAAGGGGCAGGGGAAAACGCCATCGGAACAAGATAGGAATATTTTCACAGGAGCAGGCGGGAACTGAACACCATATAATAGCCAAGTGAGAGTGTAGTCCTTTTCAATTTGCCGATCACTGACTTTATTTGTCGACGCATATTTACTTATTTCTTTAGGTGGTATCATTCTTAACTAAAAATGGGTGAAAGAATAGATCAACAAATTTTCCAAAAAGTAGCAGTTGAAAATTGATCTGGGATTATGCCTAATTCAAAGGTAGTTAGCGGATTGATGCTTTTCTTTAAGCCTATTGTATCTGCATTAGAATTTAGTTTTGTTAGTAATGCACCTGCAAATGCCAGTACTCTTGGCGGATATTTAATGGCAATTTTTATAAGCAGTTTCTTTTCTGCTTCCGATAACTCCTTAATCTTTAGCAGGACAAACTTAATAACCAGGGTCTTGTCACTATCAGGAATCATTTTATAATCTTTCAGGACATCTAATAATTCAATCAGATAGTAATTGCTTTCTGTAACATCCACATAACTTTTTACGGGTTTCACTTGTATGCTTCCCACTTTAGTAGCAATACACTTACTTCGGCTTGCTACCTTAATATTCCTGGGTACGTGGGATGGCAGTCCCATTTTATTGTATAGCGACGTTCCGGTGATATAGGCGACCCGTTTGTTAAACCGCCATGCATAAAATACAAGATGGCCAGGGTGGCCATCAAGATGGCAAGCCTCACCGGCTCAAGGCTTCATGTTATTTGCATTACAGATTTTGACAGCTTGGGATTTAACTGTCTTTCTTCGTTGAACCGGCGGGTACCGGAGCATCAGAGCCCGTAAAATTCCGTTGCCGTTTTTCCCATGATGGCTTCCTGCTCTGAGGCGGAAAGCTTCCGGATATATTTCCTTACCAGGCCAATAACCTGGCTGTAGCCCGCCACAACCAGGCATACCGGCCAGTCAGACCCGAACAGGAGCCTCCGGGGGCCGAAGGCCTCCAGGACCACATCCATGAAAGGATGAAGGTCTTCCGGTTTCCAGCCGGAGGGATCAGCCTCGGTCACCATTCCGGAAATTTTGCAATAAACATTGGGCAATGTTGCGATTTCTCTGATCTGTTCCTTCCAGGGGGAAATACGGCCCTCCCGGATCTGGGGTTTGGCCAGGTGATCGATCACGAATTTCTGTTGGGGAAACCGTTTTACCAGTTCGGTTGCAGCAGGCAGTTGGCGCGGAAGGATGAGCAAATCATAGGTCAAATGGCGGCGGTCCAACATCCCGATCCCCCGGCAAAAATCCTCACGCAACAGGAACCGGTCGTCTTCCTCGGATTGGACCAGGTGGCGCAGCCCCCTGAATTTGGAACATCCTGAATAATAGTTGAGGCGGAGTTCCAGCAGCGGATTGCAAAGGTCGAGCCATCCCACGACTCCCCGGATGAAATCATTCCGGTCCGCCTCAGTGACCAGGAAGGAGGTATCCGATTCGCTGGCGATGGATTGAATTGCGACGGACCCCTCCACCTGGTTGTCCTCCAGCTCCCGGAGCAGGTCAAATGCCAGAAAATCCCTCCGAATCCTGGACATTTCAGGAGTGATCCAGCCGAAGGTTGCCGGATCGTATTTCCAGAGATGCTGGTGCGAATCAATGACCATGGTCAGGATTTTGAAAGGGGAAATGAAAGAAGCATTCAGGCCGAATAGGCAATAAGATTCTGGGCCGACTCCCCCAGCCCTTCGATCCCGAGCCTGACCCGGTCCCCCGGAACCAGGTATAGGGGCGGTTTCTGGGCGAGCCCTACGCCGGGAGGGGTTCCGGTTGAAATGACATCCCCGGGCAAAAGGGTCATGAACCGGCTGATATAATGGATCAGGAAAGGCACTTTGAAAATCATGTTTGATGTATTGCTCTGCTGCATCATCCGGTCATTCACCAGGAGCCAGAGGTCCAGTTGATGGGGATCCGGGATTTCGTCCGGGGTGACCAGCCAGGGTCCCAGAGGTGCAAAAGTATCGCAGCTTTTCCCCTTCACCCACTGTCCCTGCCGTTCCATCTGGAATTCTCTTTCGCTGTAATCATTAAGCAGGCAATAGCCCGCGATATGGCCCGGGGCATCTTTTTCGCTGACCTGGCTTGCCCGAACTCCAATAACCACCGCCAGTTCGACCTCCCAGTCCGTCTTTTGGCTGTTCTTCGGGATGATCACTTCATCATTGGGACCGCAAAGGGCCGTGGTGGATTTCAGAAAAAGGATTGGTTCGTCCGGAATTACCTGTCCGGATTCAGTGGCATGGTCGGCATAATTGAGGCCCACGCAAACGATCTTTGATGGCCTGACCACCGGGCTTCCCAAACGGTTATGGTCCGGCACCCGGGAACAGGAATCACCGTGCTGCTCCCACCAGGCTTTCAGCCTGCGGGTGCCTTCCGTTGCGAAGAATTCCTCTCCGTAATCCTGTCCGAATCCGGAAACATCATAAATACCGCCGGGAGTGCAAATTCCGGGGCGTTCTTCACCGGGCAATCCGAATCTTACCAGTTTCATTCCTGCTTTTTGGCCCGGTCCATCCCGGACCGGGCAGGTTCAGTTATTCAGGTTGATAAATCCCCCATCAATCGGATAATCGCATCCCGTGATGAAAGAAGCCTCATCCGAGCAAAGATAAACTGCCAGCCAGGCCACCTCTTCAGGTCTGGCCATCCTTCCAATGGGCTGGGATGCCTCCAGCTTCCTGAACATTTCCTCCTCCTTACCGGGATAGTTTTTGGCGATAAAACCATCCACGAAGGGGGTATGCACCCGGGCCGGAGAGATGGAATTGCAACGGATCTTTTCCGCCAGGTAATCCCGGGCGACTGACAGGGTCATCGTTACCACGGCCCCCTTGGTCATGCTATAGGCAAACCGGTCCGCGATTCCCACCCGGGCTGCGACCGAGGCAATATTGAGAATCACTCCCCCTCCCTGGGATTTCATTTGGGCAATCACGGCGAACATGCCGTTATACACCCCTTTCACATTCACCTGGACCAGGCGGTCAAAATCCGCCTCAGCTGTATTTTCCAAATTGCCCACATGGGCGATGCCAGCGCAATTGACCAGGACATCCAGCCTTCCGGTACCCGAGGCTATCTCACTCATGACCCGGGTCATCTCCTTTTGGTTCCCGACATTGACGGGATGGCTGAATGCCCTCCCGCCCCGGGAAACAATTCCCTCCGCAGTGGCCGTCCCGGTAGCGGGATCCCATTCGAGAATATGCATCAGGGCACCCCGTCCCGCGAATTGCTCCGCTATGGCCCGGCCGATCCCGCTGCCACCGCCGGTGACTGCGCAAACCTTATCCTTGAGGGAATACAGTTCCATAACCCTATAAAGATAAAGATTGGGGATGTTACGGCAGCGCCAAATGCAGATTTCACCGGTTTGGGGAATAGGCCCGGGAGATATCGAAATAAAGGACCTTATTGGCTCCTTTTATGTTATCAATTTCCAGCACGTCATAATATTTTTTTTTCACCTGGATCCGGGTCTGCTGGCGGGTCCTCCAACCCGGATAATGATCTGCGAGCCAGTCGTATTCTCCATCCACCCCCTGCTTTCCCGCAATGGGCTCAATGCGGATGGCCTGTTGCAGGCTAGATCCGTCCGGATCCCCGGTTTGCCTTGACCGGGTCTTTCGGGAAGGGCCACAGGAGGCCATTGCCATGAGGATCACCAGGGACATTTTCCGCAATCTCATTAGGGGCTGATCAAATGATCTTGTTCAGGGCATCCACATAAGCGTTCACGGAGGCATGAACAATATCGGAACTCATGCCGAAACCATAATAGGTGTTGCCTTCATGGACCACCTGCATATTGACCTTGCTCAGGCCGTCTTTTTCTCCTCTCATGGCCTGTACGGCATATTCTTCGATCCGGACCTGGGCCGGGATAATCTGGTGGATGGCATTGATGGTGGCCTGGACCGGTCCGGTTCCGGAGGCGCTGGCCTCCTGTTCCTTTCCCTTGATCCGGAGCCGGATGGTCGCCATCGGCAGGACCGGATCGCCGCAGACCACCTGAAGCAGGGTGACCTGGATTCCTTCCTTATAATGTTTTTCCGTTCCGTCACCCATGAGCATGAGGAGGTCATGGTCGGAAATCTCCTTTTTCTGGTCTGCCATTTCCAGGAACCGGCCATACACTTCGTCGATATCGATGTGCTGGATCTGGTAGCCCAGCCTTTCCAGGTGGTGCCTCAGGGCATGCCTTCCGCTCCGGGCTGTCAGGATAATGGAGGATTCCGGAATGCCCACATCCTCCGGGTTGATGATCTCATAATTCTCCCGGAATTTCAACACCCCGTCCTGGTGGATGCCGGAACTGTGGGCAAAAGCGTTGCGTCCCACGATCGCCTTATTGGGCTGAACCGGCATCCGCATCATGCGGGACACCTTGGCGCTGACATCGAAGAACATCCTGGAATCGATCCCGGTATGCAAACCCAGGTGATGCGTTTTCAGGATCATGGCCACCTCTTCCAGGGAGGTATTTCCAGCCCGTTCCCCGATCCCGTTGATCGTGCATTCTACCTGACGGGCGCCCCGCATCAATCCGGCAATCGTATTGGCCGTGGCCAGCCCCAGGTCGTTATGGCAATGGACGGAGATCATGGCCCGGTCGATATGATCCACATGGTCGAACAGCCACTGAATCTTGGCAGCATATTGGTCGGGAAGGCAGTAGCCATTGGTATCGGGAATATTCACGACAGTGGCGCCCGCCTCAATCACTGCTTCCACCATCCGGGCCAGAAACTCATTGTCCGCCCTTCCGGCATCTTCGGCATAGAATTCAACATCGTCGATGAACCTCCGGGCATATTTCACCGCATCAACCGCCCTTTCAAGCACCTGTTCCCTGGTGCTGGAGAATTTATGAAGGATATGGATATCGGAGGAGCCGATTCCGGTGTGAATCCTTCCCCGCCTGGCGAACCGCAGGGCCTCCGCAGCCGCATCAATATCTCCCCGGTTAGCGCGTGTGAGGGCGCAGACTACGGGTTGGGTGACCGCCTTGGATATTTCTACCACGCTCTGAAAGTCCCCGGGGCTTGAGATGGGGAATCCTGCCTCGATGATGTCCACTCCGAGGGCCTCCAGGTCCCGGGCCAGCTCGATCTTTTCCACGGTGGTGAGCTGGCATCCCGGTACCTGTTCACCGTCCCGGAGGGTGGTGTCGAAAATATAAACCCTGTTTTTTTCTTCTGGCATACGGTAGGATTTCAGGTCATTGAATTGCTTCCACCACTTTTCCACCCATGGCATCGGTGCCCAGCACCCTGGCATTCGGGGTATGTTTATCGGCAATATCCATGGTCCGGAATCCCTGCCGGAGGGTGGTCTCAACTGCACGGATCAGGCTGGCTGACTCCTCTTTCAGCCCGAAAGAAATTTCGAGCATCAGGGCTGCGGAAAGTATGGATGCGATCGGGTTGGCGATCCCTTTTCCTGCAATATCATGGGCCGACCCATGGATCGGTTCGTAGAACCCGGCCTGGTCCCCGATGGAGGCAGAAGCCAGCATCCCCATGGATCCTGCGATCTGGGAAGCCTCGTCGGTAAGGATGTCTCCGAAAAGGTTACCTGTTAAAATAACGTCGAACCGCCTGGGTTCACGCACCAGCTGCATGGCGGCATTATCCACGAACAAATGTTCGGTTTCCACATCCGGGTAGGATTGGGCTACCTGCTGGACCGTTTCCCGCCAAAGCCTGGAAGATTCCAGGACATTCGCCTTATCCACCGAGCAAAGTTTTTTCCTTCGGGTCCGGGCGGCTTCAAAGGCTTTATGTGCGATCCGCTCCACTTCGAAACGGTGATAGATCATCAGGTCGCTGGCGGTGTTGCCGTCCCCGCTTCTTTTCTTTTCCCCGAAATAGACATCCCCGGTAAGCTCCCGGAAAAACAGAATGTCAGTTCCACGAAGGATTTCCTCCCGGATGCTGGAGGCCCCGAGCAATTCGTCAAAAAGCCGGACGGGTCTCAGATTGGCATATAGCCCCAGTTCCTTGCGGATGGAAAGCAGCCCCTGTTCCGGGCGGACCCTGAGGGTAGGGTCCTGGTCATATTTCTGGTGGCCAATGGCACCGAAAAGAATGGCATCCGAGGCCTTTGCCAGGGAAATGGTTGCTTCCGGTAGTGGAGATCCGGTGGCCTCGATGGCCTCATGGCCCATCATGCCCTCCCGGAAAGTAAAGGAATGTCCCCCCTTCTTTGCGACCCGTTCCAGAGCGGTTCTCCCCCACAAGGTGACTTCCCTTCCGATGCCGTCTCCGGGGATGACCAGGATCTTTTTTGAAATTCCCATGATTTGATTTCCGTTGTTAAAGGGTCCAATTCCGCAGGCCGGGCCTCATCCTGGGTACCGGGCGGCTTCAAAACGACCGATCTCCGGTCTGAGGCTCAGCAGGTAATCGAGGTCGTCATACCCGTTGATCAGGCAGGATTTCTTGTACGGATTGATATCGAAGGGTTGCTGGTCCCCCCCAGGAAGGACCTGGATGAACTGATGCTCCAGGTCGGCTGCAAGTTCAACACCTGGGTCCCTGGCGATTTCCCCGAAAAGGAACCGGAGATAAGCATCCGGGACCTGGATGGGAAGGATCCCGTTGTTCAGGGCATTGTTTTTGAAAATATCCCCGAAAAAGCTGCTGATCAGGACGGCAAATCCATAATCGGCAATTGCCCAGGCGGCATGCTCCCTGCTGGAACCGCATCCGAAATTCTTACCGGCTACCAGGATTTTCCCGGTCCGGGAGGGATCATTCAGGATAAAATCCTTCCTGGGGTTTCCTTCCGCATCATACCTCCAGTCCCGGAACAGGTTTTCCCCGAACCCCGTTCGGGTGGTTGATTTCAGGAACCGGGCCGGGATGATCTGGTCCGTGTCCACATTTTCCGCCGGCAGTGGCACCATGGCCGATACCATTCTTTTGAATTCTTTCCGGTTCATCCTCTGGATTATTTATTCGAATGATCTCTAAATCATTTCACGCACATCGGAAATGCAACCGGTCACGGCGGCTGCAGCCGCCGTCAGGGGGCTGGCCAGGAAGGTCCGGGCCTGGGGGCCCTGCCTTCCCTCAAAATTCCGGTTGGAGGTGGAAAGGCAATATTTTCCTGCCGGGATCTTGTCCTCATTCATTCCCAGGCAGGCGCTGCAACCCGGACCCCGGAGGCTGAAACCGGCTGCACTGAAGACCTGGTCCAAACCCTCCTGGATCGCCTGTTTTTCCACCTGTTTGGATCCAGGCACGATCCAGACTTCCAGGTTTTCCGCCTTTTTCTTCCCCCGGACAAATTCGGCCACCATCCTCAGATCCTCAATCCGGGAGTTGGTGCAGCTTCCGATGAACACATAATCGAGCTTTTTACCCAGGAGCCGGCTTCCAGGCTGGAGCGCCATGTAATCCAGGGATTTGCTGAAAGAGTTCCGCTCGGAAGGCTCCACTTCCTCCAGGGTGGGGATATGGCCGGTCACTCCAATTCCCATGCCCGGGTTGGTTCCATAGGTGACCATCGGTTCAATCCCGGCTGCATCGAATTGCAGGGTCCGGTCAAATTCAGCATCCTCATCCGAGGGAAGCCTCCTCCAGGCGGCAACCGCCTGGTCCCATGCTGCTCCCTTCGGAGCGAAGGGCCTTCCCGAAAGATAATTATAAGTTGTGTCGTCAGGTGCGATCATGCCACCCCGGGCGCCCATTTCAATACTCATGTTACAGATGGTCATCCGGGCTTCCATGCTCAGCGCCCGGATGGCATCTCCGGCATATTCCACAAAAAAGCCGGTTCCCCCGCTGCTCGAAATCCGGGAAATGATATGGAGGATGATGTCCTTGGAGACCACTCCCTGCCTCAGCCTGCCATCTATCCGGATCTGCATGCGCTTCGGTTTCTGCTGCAGGAGGCACTGGGTGGCCAGCACCTGTTCCACCTCCGAGGTGCCAATTCCAAAGGCGATGGTTCCCAGGGCTCCATGGGTAGACGTGTGGCTGTCCCCGCACACTATGGTCATGCCTGGCTGGGTAATTCCAAGCTCTGGGCCGATCACATGGACGATCCCCTGGTAAGGATGACCCAGGCCATAGAGCTCCAGGCCAAAATCCCTGCAATTCCGGGTCATGGTATCCACCTGGAAACGGCTCATGGCTTCTTTGATCGGCTTGTCCTGGTCCAGGGTAGGTACATTGTGGTCCACGGTAGCCCGGGTACGATCCGGCATGAAAACCCCGATTCCCCTGCTCCGAAGTCCATTGAATGCCTGCGGACTGGTCACTTCATGGATAAAATGGGTATCAATAAAAAGCACATCAGGAAATCCTTCCTGGCTTTTGACCACATGAGCATCCCAAATTTTATCAAATAAGGTCCTTCCCATTTCCAATCTCCGGTTTAAATTGAATTTACGATTTTGGTTTTGTGGCAACAAACCGCAGCCTTTTGTAGTCGATCCACCAGCTTCCCTCCCGCAACAGGCTTCCCCTAAGCCTTTCCTGGATCTCCAGTTTCAGGGGAAGCTGTTCGTGGAGGGGAATTTCTCTGAAAAAATAAGCCCCAAACATGTCCAGCCAGTCCACGATCCCGTTTTTGGGGTCCTCCATGCGGGTGTCCCGGTCAAAGTACATCAGGAAATTCAATCTGAATCCGGATTGCTCCAGCATCCCGGAAAATGCTGCAGGACTTGGGAAAATCCAGATTTCCCCAGGGTCCTTCATGGCTTTTCCATGGGCCATCAACACTTCCCGGATCGCGCCCATGATCCGGGATATATTGTCTTTCCCTCCCATTTCCCCGACCAGCCTCCCCCCTGGTACCAGGGCCTTGAAAATTCCGTCCAAAGCCCTTTGAAGGGGCTGGATCCAGTGTAAGGTGGCATTTGAAAAAACCGCGTCAAACCGGTCCCGGTAAGGAAGGTCCAGGGCATCGCCCACAACCAGGTCCAGCATCGGGTATTGCTTTTTCGCCCTGCTGATCATTCTTTCAGATGGATCCATCCCGGTTACATCGGCTCCGGACTCCCGGATCTTCGCGGTGAGAACCCCTGTTCCGCATCCGAGATCCAGAATTTTTTCTCCTTGCTTTGGATCCAGGAGATCTACCACCCCTGACCCCAGCTGGAACACATAGGAATGCCTGGATTGATAAAGATCCGGGTTCCAGGATATGGTTGCAGGATTTCCAGGGCCAGGCATGGGATCCAAACCTACCAGACTCCCTTGAATATTACTAACTTTAGTTTCAAATTACTCCGGCTTCAAAGAGCTTAATAAATATTATAATGATTTGATTATTAATAATTTAATTCCAAATTTTCTACGATGCCCAATAAGGAAAAGGAACCGGTATTCCAATTGGTTAAATCCATGACCAGCGCAGAAAAAAGGCATTTCCGGGTATCCCGGATGGAGGGAGGGACTGCCGGGAAGCCCCTCTACCGACAGTTATTCCAGGTCATGGACCGGATGAAGGAATACCAGGAAAAGGCCATCCTCCGGAAAATCCCTGAAATCCGAAAATCCCAGCTACCCAACCTCAAGGGCCACCTCTATTCCCGCCTGCTCACTGATTTGCGGTTATTATACAAACAAAAGGACCCGGTCATCGCCCTGAGGGAGCAGCTCGATTATGCCGTTGTGCTTTATGATAAGGGCCTTTACAACCAGAGTCTCCGGATCCTGGGTAAAATCAGGATTCAGGCACAGCAGCTGGACGAAATCAGCCTTTGTCATCAAATTATTGAACTGGAAAAACTGCTGGAGTCCCGTCATATCACCCCTGGCATGGAAAGCAGAACGGAGGCCCTGAGTGCGGAATCCCGGAACATCACCCGCCAGCTCAATTCCATATCCAACCTCTCCACCCTTTCCCTGAGGATGTATAGCCTTTATCTCAAATTAGGTCATGTGCGCAATGAGAGGGATGCGCGGATGGTGCGGGATTTCCTGGGAAATCAGCTGAAACAGGTGGACCCGGACCATATGGGCTTTTCTGAAAGGATATACCTCTACCAGATCTATTGCTGGTACCACTATACCCTTCAGGAATTTCTGCTTTATTACCGCTACAGCGCCAAATGGGTGGAGTTGTTCGGAGACCCGCTGACCCATCGGCCGGTGGACCTTTCCATGTATCTCAAAGCCCTGCACAATCTGCTCACGGCCTGTTTCTTCACCAATAACGCCGCTCGCTTCAATGCGGAGCTTCGGGTCCTTGAAGCCTTCCTGGCTGCCTACCAGGACAGCTTCGATGAAAATACCCAGCTTTATAGCTTCATATACCGGTATACCGCACTGCTGAACAAACATTTCCTGGAAGGCACATTTTCACAAGGCCTTCCCCTGGTCTCGGAGATCAACAGGCAGATCGGGGTTCATAAAGAGTTTATTGATCCCAACCGGACCATGGTATTCTATTACAAGATCGGTTGTTTGTATTTCGGAGCGGGAGATAACCCGGGGGCTATTGAATACCTGAACCGGATCATCCAGATGAAGGTCGGAGATTTGCGCCAGGACATCCAGTGTTATGCCCGGATCCTGCACCTGATCGCCCATTTTGAAATGGAACATTATAGCCTGGTGGAATACCTGGTCAAGTCCGTTTACCATTACATTTATGTGCACCGGGACCTGAGCCTGGTTCTGGAGGAAGTCATTCGCTTCCTCAGGCGGAACCTTTATGCGAGCCCTTCCGGGCTCCAGCAGGGGTTCCGCGACCTTCATGAGCGATTGATCCAGGTTTCCAAAAAGCCCCTTGAAACCCGGTCCTTCCTTTATCTGGACATCGTATCCTGGCTGGAAAGCAAAATCAGGAGAATGCCGGTCCAGCAGGTGATCCGGGAAAAATTTGAAAAAGGAGTCCCGAGGTTTTAGGAAAATTACGGGGGTGTCCGTAACAGGTTGATTTTTAGTAACTCAGGAAAAAGCACCGTAAACCCTTGCGCATTACCGTTTCCCGGCCCCGGTCATGTTCCGGCAATCTTTTCAAAAATCCCGGGTTGATTCCAGGGTATGATCTCGACCCCATTGCTTCTTTTCTGCATTTCTTTCCCTCCATAAATGATATAGCTCTTTTCATGTTTCGTAAGCGATTTCCAGAATGTTATTCCCTTAAAAAAATCCTGTGTCACCGTCATTCCCGCTTTGAGTTCAATGCCAATGGCAGAAGAACCCCGATCAACTATGAGGTCGATTTCATGACCACTCACATCACGCCAATGGAAAAAATTGCTTCTCAGGCCATTATTAAAACGCCTTTTAATTAATTCATTCAGGATATAATTTTCGAATAGAGGTCCCCGGCTTGAATGCAGACTTAATTGTGAGGGAGATAGAATACCCAGAAGGGAGGATGCAAGTCCCGTGTCATAAAAATACAATTTTGGAGATTTGACGATGCGTTTTGAGAAATTATTAAAATAGGGCGGGAGCAAATGGATTACATAACTGGCCTGGAGTATTCCAATCCAGGAACCAATGGTCTTGTGATCCACACCACATTCAATAGAAAGATTATTCAGGTTCAATTCCTGCCCAATGCGTCCCGCACACAGATATAGCAGTTTTTGAAAAAGGGTCAGATTGGCGATATTTTTTATCTGGCGTACATCCCGTTCCAAATAAGTCCTTATATAGGATGGAAACCAGAAATTGGGGTCGATGCGATCAAAAATTATAGGTGGGTATCCCCCGGAAAATATCATATTATTCAGGGAAAGGTCATAATCCGGTATCATTTGTATTTCATCATAACAGAACGGAAGTAATTCCAGATAACCGATACGGCCAGCCAAACTCTGCGTAATTTTTTCCAGCATTAAAAAGTTGTTAGAGCCTGTTAAAATGAACAGGCCCCTTTCATTACTTTCATCCAGTATTTGCTGTAAATAATTGAATAACCCGGGGGCTCTCTGGGCTTCATCAATGATTGCGCCATGGGGCAGGTTATTGAGAAACCCCCTGGGATCATGGAGTGCAACGTCTCTCAGGTCGGGATTTTCAAGGGATAAATATATTTTCTCCGGAAAAGCGGTTCGGGAAAGGGTCGATTTGCCACTTTGCCTTGGACCCGTCAGGGCAATGGCTTTAAACTGTTCCGCCAGCTTTTTCAATACAATTTCGGCATTTCGGGAAATCATGTACGATTGGGAATTAGAATCCCAAAAATAGTATTTTTTTTCTTAACTGTTTAAAAATCAATCGGTAATTTTCAATTTTTCTGTGTGCCTCTCCGCAAAAACTGAGCGCGAGGGAAATTTTTGATCCCGCCCATTGGCGCGCTGATACCATCCTTTTTTTCAGTAAAAGTACCAGCCCGGCATTACAAGGGGGATTTCTGTTCCAGGAGCATCAGGTCCGCGAGCGTGATGGCAGTCACCGCTTCCAGCACTACGGGGACCCTGAGGGCAATGCAGAGGTCGTGCCGTCCCCTGACACTAAAGGTTTCTATCTGGCCA
>JANWKA010000061.1 GCA_025451655.1 Chitinophagaceae bacterium
ACATCACCAAATTAAAGAACCTTCATGCGGATGTACTGGGGAATTTTGCCAACAAGGATGGCTGGATCAATCCTAAAGTGGTGGACCAGTTTGTTTCGGACATGGCCCGGGCGGGGAAAAAACTGACGGTATACCGCTATGATGCCGACCATGGATTTGCCAATCCGAGCAATCCCCACCACGATGAAGCGGCAACCCAGGCCGCTTATGCCCGCACCCTGGCCTTTTTCAGAGCCCGGGTGAAATAGCCAACCGGTATTCGGATTTCACCGGGTGACATACAATTGCTCCACCTCTTCCAGGGGCACGCCTTTGGTTTCAAAGACATAACGACCTACAAAGGCGATCATGCAAAAGTTAATGATCCCATAGATCCAGAAGGTTCCTGCCCCTCCCAGTCCGCTGAGCAGGACCGGGAAGGTGAATGACACGATTGAATTGGCGGTCCAGTTTCCGAAAACGGCAATGGATGTCGCCGTTCCCCGGATCCGGTTCGGGAAGATCTCCGCCACATAGACCCAGAGAACAGCGCCCCAGGTCGACGCAAACCCAGCGATATAAAGAAACACCAGCACCAGGACCACATAATTATCCAGGGCGTTGCGGTAAAACATCCACCCCATGGCTCCCATGCAGATTCCCATTACGGCCGAACCGGTCAGCAGCAGTTTCCTCCTTCCGATCCGGTCGATCAGGGCAAATGCGAGCAGGGTGAATACCAGGTTGACAATCCCCGTCAGCATGGTTTGAAGCAGGACACTGAGATGAACCTGGGTCTTTTCGAAGATCAGGGGTGCATAGTAAAATATGATATTGATCCCTGTGAGCTGGGCGATCGAACCGAATACCAGACCGATCCACAGGACTTTCCGGTATTTGCTGGACAGGATTTCCCTGAGGGTAGCATCCTGATGGCTGGCCAGGTCTTCCCTGACCACGGCAACCTGGGCAGGGGCGATTTCTTCAGAGTAAATCCGTGCAAATATTTTCCTGCTTTTTTCCAGTTTGCCCCGGGCCACGAGCCACCTTGGGCTCTCCGGAATGGACAGCAAAAGCAGGAAAAAAATCACGGATGGGACAAAAGCGATCCCAAGCATGACCCTCCAGAAATTATGGTTATCCAGCCCGTACCAATTTCCATTGACGATCCAGTAGTTGGAAATAAATGAAACGAGGATGCCCAGGACGATGGCCAGCTGCTGCATCATGCCCAGCCTTCCCCTGAAACGGGCCGGGGCGATTTCGGAAATATAAATGGGACCCACCGTGGAAGCCATCCCGATGGCGATTCCGCCAATGAACCTGAACCCGACAAGGGCTCCAAAACCCCATGCCGCCCCGCTTCCCAGGGCAGCCACCATATAGCAAATTGCGGATACCCTGAGCATGGAAGCCCTGCCGAAGCGGTCCGCCAGGCGTCCGGCAATGATGGCTCCGGGAATACATCCGATGGAGGCTGCCGCTACCACCAGTCCAAGGGAGGAGGAGGTCAGGTCGAAGTAATTTTTAAGATATTGAATAGCCCCGGCGATAACGGCGGTATCGAATCCGAATAACAAGCCGCCAAGAGCCGCCACTGAGGCTATGGTGAGTGTGAATCCTTTCATTGATTTTCCGGAATAATCACCAAAATACTCAAATCCCCATTCCGGTGGGAAATTCCTGGAGCGGTGCAAATCGCCGGTCCGGGGAAAGGGGCTTCAGGGCAAACACCCTGGCGGCAATTTCTTTGAAACCCCAAAAAAATGGTCTCCCTTCCGCCTCTGGGAGAGGAATGGGGTACCAAAGGGCCCGGCCAACATTGACAGATTTTTGAATCTTTCAAGTATCTTAAGTGATAATTTTACGCCAGCCAGAATGAATTTCAATTTCTGTTATGAGCTCAGGACCTGTTAAAGGAGAACCCTTTTTGAACCCGGAGCAAGACTTCCATTTTTTCCAGGTAACTGAGAGTAATCCCGCCCTGAATCCATTGCCAGACAAGGAAAAGGATGTCCCTAAAATCAGGGACGACAGGCCGGAAGCAAAAAATGAATACGGATGGCCAGTCCAACCTCCGCTTCACTGAAAATTTTTTTTATGGCATGGTATCTATATATCGCCTGTTTTTTTTCCGGCGTCTTCCTGGCCAACGGGGTCCCTCATTTTATCCACGGCATTTCCGGAGACCGTTTCCCCACCCCCTTTTCCAGACCTCCCGGAAAAGGCCTATCCTCCCCCGCCATCAATGTGCTCTGGGGGCTTGCAAACTTCGTTCTGGGTTACCTTCTGCTGGAGGCTGGCCGGGTGAGCAGCCACCATTTCTGGCCCCTTCTGGTGTTCTTCATCGGCATGTTCCTGATGAGCCTGACCCTGAGCATGGGGTTTAAAGACCGCAGCCGGCCCGGCTAGGATCATCAGTGCCGGTATTTTCGACAGGGTCCCGGGGATTTTCCGGATTCAGAGTTTTGGTACCTTTATTCCGTGAGAAAATTACCCCTGTATTTGCCGCTGAAAACTTTCCGGAATGACCAGAACGGGTTTCCAGCCAGAATGATGCTCCTGACCCTGATGATCCTGGGAATGATTGCTGGCCAGACGCGGGGCCAGCAATTGGATCCTTTTCACTACCGGGTCGCCAAGGACACAATCGTTACGCGGGGCGCGGTTGCCTCCGCCCATCCCCTCGCTTCCGAAGTGGGGCTGGCAATTCTGCGAAAGGGAGGCAATGCCGTGGATGCCGCCATTGCGGTCCAGCTTGCTCTTGCCGTGGTGTTCCCCGGCGCTGGCAATATCGGGGGAGGAGGATTTATGGTGGCCCATCTGAAATCCGGAAAAAATTTCGCACTGGATTACCGGGAAGAAGCGCCGGGAAGGGCTTCCCGGGACATGTTCCTGGATTCTTCCGGGAATGCAATGGCATCCCGGAGCCAGGATGGCCCGTTGTCCTGCGGGGTGCCGGGAACCGTGGCGGGACTTTGGGAAGCACACCGGTTCGGGGTTCTGCCCTTCCGGGACCTGGTTCAACCAGCCATCGACCTGGCTTCCAAAGGATTTGCAATCACCCGCCAGGAAGCTTCAACGCTCAATTCCTTTCAGGCCGATTTTCGGAAATACAATAGCGTGACTCCCGTCTTTGTCCGGTCGACCCCATGGAAGGCCGGAGATACCCTGGTTCAGCCGGAACTCGCCCATACCCTGGAGCTGATCCGGGACCAGGGAGCCCGGGGTTTTTACGAAGGGGAAACCGCGGAGAAAATCGTCAGCGAAATGAAACGGGATGGAGGCCTGATCAGCCTGGCAGATCTTGCAGGTTACCAGGCCCGGTTCCGAAAACCGCTCGTGTTCACCTACCAGGATAAGACCGTAGTGACCATGTCCCTTCCCTCCAGCGGAGGCATCATGATCCAGCAGATGCTGGGCATGATCCAGGGCCGGGGCCTGGACCGGATGGCATTCGAATCCCCTGCAGCCGTCCAGCTGATGACCGAGGTGGAGCGGCGTTCCTTTGCAGACCGGGCGAAATTCCTGGGCGATCCGGATTTTGTCCGGGTTCCGGTGGAGGCCCTGGTCAGTCCGGCTTATCTGAAAGAACGGATGGCGGATTATAATGCCCATCAGGCCACCCCAAGCCGGGACGTTCATGCTGGCGCTCCTCCCGGGGAACAGGAGGAAACCACCCAGATCTCCGTCCTGGATGGCAACGGCAATGCGGTTTCTGTCACCTATACCCTGAACGGATGGTATGGCAGCCGGATCGTGGTGGGCCATGCCGGATTCTTCCTCAATGACGAGATGGATGATTTCAGCTCCAAACCCGGATCTCCGAACATGTTCGGGCTCGTGGGAGCCAGGGCCAACCAGATTGCCCCGCATAAAAGGATGCTGAGCTCCATGACCCCGACCATCGTCCTGCAGGCCGGGAAGTCCTTCCTGGTGACGGGCACCCCCGGAGGATCCACCATCATCACTTCCGTTTTCCAGACCCTGGTCGATGTCCTGGATTTCCACCTGCCCCTGGAGGAGGCCGTGGATGCGCCAAAATTCCATGAACAATGGCTGCCCGATATCCTGTACCTGGAGCGGGGATTCCCGGATTCCACCCGGGAAGCGATGGAAAAGATGGGATACCAGACCAGCATCCGGGGTTCGATCGGTGCCGTAGAAGCCATAGAAAGGAATCCGGACGGAAGCATGGAGGCGGTAGCGGACCGCAGGGGGAATGATACCGCCCTCGGATTTTAGAAAAAAATCAAAACTATGGATACCGCAGCAGCTTACCTGGAAAGCGTCACCAAAAGGTTCCAATCCTTCCGGGAGATGGGGGAAAAGGCGATCGCGCAGCTTACAGACGACCAGCTGCTCCTGCAGCCGGAAAGGAATTCCAACAGCATTGCGGTCATCCTTTCGCATATCAGCGGAAACCTGATTTCCCGGTTCACCGATTTTCTGGGATCCGACGGTGAAAAACCATGGAGGGACCGCGATGCGGAGTTCGAAGAAATCCCCAGGTCCCGGAATTTCCTGATGGACCAATGGAAAAAAGGATGGGACCTGCTATTTTCCGCCCTCGGATCTCTGGAGGGCGCAGACCTGACAGGGAAGATCAGGATCCGCGGCGAAAGCCTGACGGTGGTGGACGCCTTGACCCGGCAGCTCTCCCATCACGCCTCCCATGTCGGGCAAATCATCTACGTGGCAAAAATGATCCGGGGGGATGCCTGGACCACCCTTTCCATTCCCAAAGCCCCTCCCCGCCATGGTGCCTGAGCTGAATCCCCTCCCATGGAAAAGACCCTGAAGAAGCGCCCGGGTGCGCGGATCCTGCTGTTGGCCCTGCTGCTGGTCGCCTCAGGATGCGGAAAACAAAGAACCCTGCGCCTTTTGACCGCAAAACGGTGGAAGGTGACCAATGTTACCCCGCCAAGGAACGGCAATTTCGATATCGAGGATCAGAACCAGGCCCAGGCTTACAAGGAAGGGGTTTACCGAAATGCCTGGTTCGAGTTTTCCCCCGCCGGGATATTCCGGGCGAGTTTCGACGGAAAAGTGGATTCAGGGAAATACCGCGTGTCCGGGAGCGGAAAGCTGATCTCCCTCTACCCTTTACATGCCGATACCCTCTATGAACAGATCCAGATCCAGGTACTCGATACCGGGGAGCTGGATTTCAACACCCTGATCGCCAGCTTTTACATGACCCTACACTGCAAACCCATACCCCGTCCATGAACCAGGCCGCGACAATGGGAGTGATCTTCGACATGGATGGGACCCTGATGGATAATAACCCTTTCCATTATCAGGCCTGGAAAATTTTCTGCGCAAGTTCAGGAAGAGACCTTACCCTCGAAGAATACCAAAATCAAGTGAGCGGGAAAGTCAACCGCGAAATCCTCCGCTATCTTTTTGGTTCCCGGCTTTCTGATGAAGAGGCTGTCGCCCTGGGCGACCGCAAGGAAGCCCTGTACCGGGAAAATTACAGGCCCTGTATCCGGCCGCTTACGGGCCTGATGGACCTGTTGGGCCTGCTCCGGGAAAACCAGGTTCCAACGGCGATCGCCACCTCGGCATTACCCGAAAATATCCGTTTCGCCATGGACCAGCTGGGACTCGGTCCCTTTTTTGACCATATCGTGGACCAGGGTTCGATTACCCGGGGCAAACCGGATCCTGAAATTTTTCTCAAAGCTGCAGAAAAGCTGGAGATTCCCCCGGGAAGATGCCTGGTTTTTGAAGATTCCATTGCGGGGATCCGGGGAGCAGTCGCTGCCGGAATGCCTGCCGTGGGAATCACTACCTCTCATGGTGCGCAAACCCTGCTCCAGGCAGGGGCAACCTGTTGTCTGAAAGACTACCGGGACATCCGCCCTGAATTTTTCAGGAACCTCATCCCCTGACCGGGTCACCGGTACATCAAGACACTGATTTTCCCATCCCTGGACACCCAGCCCCGGAACATCCCCGGAGTATCGAAAACCAGGCAACCGTTACCGCGGGCATCCAGCAGGATCATGCCACCATCCCCTCCCAGGGCAGGGATGATACTGTCGATCAGGGCATGGCCGGCCTGACCAACCGTCCAGCCTTTAAACCGGATGAGGTCGGCAGCTGTCTTCGCAGCCACCGTCCGCATGAAATACTCTCCCCAACCGGTGCAGGAGATCCCGCAGGTTGCATCATCGGCGTAAGTCCCAGCCCCGATGATCGGGGAATCCCCCACCCTTCCGTTCATCTTGTCGGTGATGCCTCCCGTGGAGGTTCCCGCAGCCAGGTGCCCTTGCTGATCCAGGGCAACGGCCCCAACCGTTCCGAACATGAGTTCCGGGTGCTCCACCGGGGGCAGGACTGCCGATGAGCTGTCCCCTTTCAGGGCATCCAGAGAATCACGGGCCAGGGCCCGTTGCAGTTCCTGCCACCTTTTTTCCGTGAAAAAATAGGAAGGATCCACCAGCGTCACGCCTGCCTTCCCGGCGAATGCCTCTGCCCCGGGTCCCACCAGCATCACATGCCTGGACCGCTGCATCACGGCAATCGCCCCGTCGATGGGGTTTCGGATCCGGCTCACATCTGCTACAGCTCCGGCTTTCAGGGTGGATCCGTCCATGATGGCTGCATCCATTTCGTTTTTCCCGTCATGGGTAAACACCGATCCTTTTCCTGCATTGAAAAGAGGATTGTCTTCCAGGACATGAATGGCAGCCTGGACGGCCTCAACACTTGAGGCTCCCGCCTTCAGCCTTTCATATCCGGTTCGAAGGGCCAGGGTCAGTGCCTCGCGGTAGGTAGCTTCCTGGGCCGGGTTGAACTCCGAAGGCAGAATGTTCCCGGCGCCACCATGCAGCACCATGACGGCTCCGGAAAACTGCTGGGATCTTCCCTGGAGCAAAACTCCCGCAACCAGCAGGAGGGAGAGCAGAAAGGAACGCATAAGGATCATTATGGTATGCAGTTAATGCCGGGTTTTGCCTAAATTCCAATTCAAAATAAACCAAAATCCTTCCAAAATGAAATCCACGGGATGGTTCCGAATAGCCTTTGTTTGGTTGATTCTTTTCAAGGTTCCGGCCCAGGCCCAGGACAGCCTGGTCAATTCCGGGTCTGTTGCGGCCGCTGAAAAGCTGATCGATCTGGATTTTTCACCTGCCCAGCGGGATTCCATGATGGATGGACTCCGCCAGGAACTCCAAACCATCCGTTACTTCCATTCCCGGGATCTGCCCAACGATCTTCCCATGGCCCTGGATTTCGATCCCCGGGTGCCGGGAAGGCATTACGAAATGAAACAACTCCCCCTGACCTGGAAATACCCTGAAGTCCGGCTTCCGGAGCGGAAGGAAGGGCTGGCCTATTATTCCATATTGCAACTGGGCAGCCTGATCCGCCACCACCAGATGAGCTCTGTGGATTTGACCCGGTTTTTCCTGGCCCGCCTTTCCCGCTGGGGAGACACCCTCCATTGCCTGGTGACCCTGACCCCGCAAATTGCCCTGCTCCAGGCCCGTATGGCGGATTCGGAATTTGCCAGGGGGATCGACCGGGGACCGCTCCAGGGAATTCCATATGGCCTGAAGGACCTTTTTTCCGCAGCCGGCACACCGACCACCTGGGGAAGCCCTCCCTACCGGCATCAGCCCCCCGGACCGGACTCCTGGGTTTACACCCGGTTGCGTCAGGCCGGGGCTGTCCTGGTAGCAAAGTTATCCCTGGGGGAATTGGCCATGGGGGATGTCTGGTTTGGCGGAATGACCCGTAATCCCTGGGACCTCAGCCAAGGATCCGGGGGCTCTTCGGCCGGACCAGCCAGCGCCACCGCCGCGGGGCTGGTGCCCTTCGCGATCGGAACCGAGACCTGGGGATCGATCGTCGATCCCTCAGCCACCTGCGGCCTCACCGGCCTCAGGCCCAGTTTTGGAAGCGTGAGCCGGAGCGGGGCCATGACCCTGGCCTGGAGTTCCGACAAAATTGGGCCGCTTTGCCGGAGTGCCGAAGATGCCGCCCTGGTATTCTCGGCAATCCATGGCTCCGACGGGCTGGACCGGTCGGCCCGGTGGATGCCGTTCAATTATCCTGGACAGATCCTGCTGTCTGGCCTGAAGATGGCCTACGTCAGCAATTACCTCGACAGCCTTCCGGCCCAAAACCCGGACCGCCAGGTCCTCGCCGAGCTGACCCGGCTTGGGGCCCATTTACAACCCATGGTGATCCCCTCCCACCTGCATGGCTCCGGAATCCTGGGGACCATCATCGGTGCGGAGTCCGCTGCTGCCTTCGACGGGCTCACCCGGTCCCACCGGGACAGCCTGATGGTCCAGCAGGGTTCCGGAGCCTGGCCCAACCAGTTTAGAACCTCCCGGTTTATTCCTGCAGTGGAATATATCCAGGCCTGCAGGCTCAGGTACCGGCTCCTGGTGCTGCTGGACAGCCTGATGGCAAAATTTGATGTGATCGTCTGTCCTACCTTTTCGGGTGACCAGCTGGCCCTGACCAATCTGGTGGGCTATCCGGTGGTGGTGATGCCCGACGGCTTTGACCCAAAGGGCCATCCTCAAAGCATCACATTCATCGGGAAATTATATGGGGAAGGAAAATTGCTGGCTGCGGCCAAAGCATTCCAGGATGCCACGGGGTTTCAATCCCGGCACCCGGTGCTTTTCCGGTGAAGGTTGCGCTAAGCAGGGCTCCTGGATCGTTTAAAGGAAGGAGGACCGTTTGGCCGGATATTTGCCTGCTGCGGTTACCTTTGTCAAAAACCCCTTTTTGATCCTGAAAATCATCATATTAATTCTCCTGGCTGGCCTGGGGACCCTTTATTATTTCTATGGCGGCCGTAAAACCCTCCGGATCGCAGGAATCAGCCTGCTTTCGTTTTTCGGCCTGATCCTTCTCCTGGTGATCCTGGTCCATTTCACGGCAATTCAAAACTTCCTGGTCCGGGAAGCCTCCAGCCGGCTTTCGGCCAAATTAGGTACCGAGGTCAGCATCGGCCAGGTCCGGTTCGGATTTTTTGACCGGATGGTGCTCCAGGACGCCCTTGTGAAAGACCGGCACCAGGATACCCTGTTATACGCCGGACTGATTTCCGTCCGGATCACGGATTTCTTTTTCCTGAAAAAACGCCCGGTACTTCATTATGCCCGCCTGGACCATGCGCGGATCAACCTGACCCGGACCGCAAAAAGCCCGGTTTGGAACTACCAGTTCCTGTTGGATGCGTTATCCGCTCCCTCCTCCAGGTCCGATACCGGGAAAAACGGGATGGACCTGGACATCCGCCAATTGGATCTGGCAGACTTTGTTCTTCGCAAAACGGACAACTGGGAGGGTTCGAATATGGTCTTGTCTCTCTTCCGCCTCCACCTGGATGCCCGGTCCCTGGACTTGAAAAGAAAAACCCTCCGGGTGAACCAAATCCAGGTCCAATCTCCCAGCTTCTCCCTGATTCATGAGAGTAGCTCCGTTCCGGGGAGAGGCAGCGCAATCCCCGCTCCTGCTCCGGGAGAAGGATTCACCCTGAACCCGGGCAACTGGCACCTTTTCGTTAAACAGGTTTCCGTGAAAAATGGAAATTTCTTCCTGAAATCCGATTCCCTGTCTCCTACTCGGGGATATTTCGATCCTGGTGATATCCGGTTGACAGCCGTTAACGCCACCCTGACCGATACCCGGGTGGTGCGGGATTCCCTGCTTACCCGGCTTGAACTTTCGGCAAAGGAGGGATCCGGTCTGGTGATCCGAAAACTGTCGGCCCGGTTCAAATTTTCACCGGTTGAAATGGAATTTGCGGACCTGGACCTGCGGACCAACCGAAGTGATTTACGCAATTACTTCGCGATGCATTACCGAAGCCTTTCTGGGCTGGGAGATTTTCTCCACCAGGTCAGCCTCGTGGCCCATATACAGGGGAGCACCGTGAGTTCAGATGACCTGGCGATCTTCGCGCCCACGCTTTCAGGATGGAATATGAATTTCCAGGTCAGGGGAGAAATCCGGGGGACGATCGCCAACCTGAACGCCAGGAATCTGGATCTGCGCAGCAGGTCCTCCCATCTCCAGGGAGACCTTCAAATTAATGGGCTGCCGGATTTGAATGACACCTATATCGATTTCTCAGCCAACCAGCTGAATACCGGGAGCAGGGACCTGGAAAAATTCCTGCCCAGGCTCAAACAGAAGGCCGGTTTCAACCTGGATTCTCTGACCGACATCCGGTTCCGGGGCAATTTCACCGGTTTCCTCCAGGACTTCGTGGCTTTCGGGACCTTTCACACCAACCTGGGCGACATGACCTGTGATCTCAATTTCAAAAAGCCCCGCGGATCCTCGCTGCCTTCCTATTCCGGTAACCTTTCCACTTCAGAACTGGATCTGGGAACCCTTCTCGGAATGCCCTATCTGGGCAAGGCTACCCTTCAGGCCCGGATCGACGGACAGGGATTGCGGATGGACCGGCTCAGGGCCAAACTGAACAGCAATATCGACGAGATCACCCTGAACGGTTATCCCTATCATAATATCAAAACCAACGGGGAGTTCGCCAAGAAAAAATTTGACGGCCTTCTGATTTCCCAGGACCCCAACCTGGGCCTCCTGTTCCAGGGGAAAATAGATTTCAGCGATTCGCTTCCCACCTTCAACTTCAATGCAACGGTCACCCACAGCGACCTGCTTGCCCTGAAACTCACCAGAGATTCCATGAATTTCTCCGGGCAGCTGGACCTGGATTTCGCGGGCAACAACATCGACAACTTTCTTGGGACTGCCAGGTTATACCACATTAACCTGTACAAGAACCGCAACCGGGTTGCTTTCGATTCCCTTTATGTCAATACCTCCATTTCCGGAGTGACCAAAACCCTCACACTGAAGGGTAACGAGATCGACGGGTATATCAAAGGAATCTATGATATCCGGGATTTGCCTGGTGCAGTCCAGTATTTCCTGAGTGATTATTATCCCAGCCTGATCCATCCGCCAGCCCATTATATTCCCGATGAGAAATTCAGCTTCGCCCTGAATCTTGGCAACGTGGATTCCCTGCTCAGGACCTTTACAACCGGGGTTTACGGGTTTAACCAGTCTCAAATCTCAGGGGATCTGGATGCCAGGGGCCAACAACTGGATGTTCTGGCTTCGGTTCCTTCGGCCGGGATTGGAAAATACCGCCTGGATAATACCGTGCTGAAAGGGAATGGGACCAGGGCCCGCTTTGGCATCCAGGTTTCCATCAAAAGCATTTTTTCCTCTGACAGCCTGCTGTTTCCGAATACCTCCCTGCTGATGAGCTCAACCCGGGACAGCAGCTTTATCGAACTGAAGACCCGGGCCACCAATACCCTGAATGAGGCGGACCTGGCTGCCCGGGTTATTACCAGCAATAACGGATATGATGTCTCCATCCTGAACTCCCAGATCGTGATCAATGACAAGACCTGGAAAATCCCTGCGGATAATGATTTCTTCATTTCCAAAGATGCCTTCAGGGTACGCAATTTCACCATCACCAACAACGACCAGAGGATCGTGCTGAGCTCCGGGACCCCACCCTCCGACTCCTCGGGAACCAGGCCTGACCTGGAGCTCCGCCTGACCAACCTGAACATCAATGATTTCGCGGTGCTGGCCAAACTCCCTTTCCGGCTGGAGGGGATCGCGGACGGCAACATCCAGGTCCTCGATCCCCTGGGTCATTTCCAGGTGAACGGCGAAATCCAGGCCCGGGAATTGCGCATTGAAAATGATTCCATCGGTAATTTCCGGGTGACCGGGGGATATGACCAGGGTTTGCTCCAGGTCCACGCAGCCATCCTGGATGCGACCAAAAGTTTTGCTGCCGACGGAACCATCGGCCTGACTTCCACCGCGAACCAGGTCCAAATGGCCCTGCGGATGCAGGCATTCAAGCCCGACCTGCTCAACACTTTCCTGACCGATTTCCTGTCCAATCTTTCCGGATCGGTGTCCGGTCAACTGGCGGTCACCGGAACCCGGTCAGCCCCCCAGGTGGAGGGACTGCTCACCCTGGACACCCTGGGAATGGTGGTAAAATATACCAATACCTATTACAATATCCCCAAGGCAGCAATTCATTTCACGGGCAATACCATCGACCTGGGTACGATCCTGCTCCATGATCCCAATCACAATACCGCCTCCATCACCGGCACGATCACCCATGATCATTTCAACAGCTTTCGTTTCAATTGCAACCTGACAACGGAAAAATTCCAAATGCTCAACACGGATGAGGATGACAACAGCCTTTTCTACGGAACGGTTTTCGCATCGGGGCGCATCAATTTCTACGGACCAGTTAACGACCTCCAGATGGACCTGAACCTGACTCCGATTCAGAACACCCATCTATACCTTCCCCTTTCCACGGGCACCGACGTGGGTAAACACGATTTCATCGTCTTCAAGTCCTATGGAACGAAACTGAAGGGCACCTCAAGCAGCCGGAGCAGGAACAACCTGACCGTGAGGTTGAATGCCCTGATGAACAGCCATGCTGCGATCGATGTGATCCTCGACCAGGCCACCGGGGATGAAATCACCGCAACAGGTTCAGGGAATATCAAAATGGATTTTTCCCTGAACGGGGGTCTCAGCCTTTATGGCACCTACACGATCGATGATGGGAATTATACCTTTATCTACCAGCGCCTGATCGCAAAAAAATTCAAGATCAGCCAGGGCAGCACCATCTCCTGGAACGGAAGCCCTTACA
Source organism: Chitinophagaceae bacterium (assembly GCA_025451655.1). Classification (GTDB taxonomy): domain Bacteria; phylum Bacteroidota; class Bacteroidia; order Chitinophagales; family Chitinophagaceae; genus JANWKA01. The sequence continues at coordinate 12,710 of JANWKA010000061.1, forward strand.
CTGCCAGGGTGAAAGTGAACGCGATTTACAGCGTTCCCGGTGGAGCGAGC
>JANWKA010000062.1 GCA_025451655.1 Chitinophagaceae bacterium
TATTAACCCAAAAGAATTTATCCAATTGAAACAGCGAATTTCAATATGAAGGCCAAGTGAACAATTTCCGGATACCGGATTTATTAATTAAACCGGTTATTAAAATACCATTGGAATTGAAATCAAAGGAAATATTCCTTATTCTTAATCTGGCTCTTGCCTATTACAACGTGGGAACAATTTGGGCTCACGAAGTAGATATTTTTCGTTCCTGGCAATTACTTGGTGGAAAAGATTTTCATCTTGTTCAACTAACTCACTGGAAAAAGCTTCCTTATTGGATTTTTATCCCAGTGATAGTTTCCTTTGGAGGGTCAATTGCATTGTTCTGGTATCATCCGGACCCTATTCCAGTTTCAGAAATCTCGCTCGCATTTCTATTCCAATTTCTGTCCCATGCTCTTACTGGAATTTTTTGGGGACCCTGGCAGCAGAAACTTTCAAAAGTTGAATCAGGATATGCGAGCCCTTTTCTTAAAAAAATCTTAAAAACTCATTGGATAAGAACCTCCCTGATCAATGCCAATGGATTAATGCTCCTTTTTATGACTATCCAGACAATGTCTTAAATTTAATTCCCCCAGGGAGTTGGCATTAAATCCTTTACTTCTGTATGCAAAATTTCTCCAACATCGGTAGAATATTCTATGGAACAGCAATTGCTGTTACCGGGTTTCTAACCATTTATTTTAAAGATTTTCATCCTTATCTTCTTCCCCCAAATCATTCCTGGGTGCCCGATCTCATTGTTGTGGCCCGTATCTTCGGAACGATCCTTATTTTGGGAGCTGTATGCATTGTTTTTAAAATAAAAATCAGGCAAATTGCCCTACTGTTAGGTGTTATGTTCCTTCTGATCGGTTGCTTTTATTATATCCCCTACGAATTTCTTTCTACCCCAAACTATATTCACCTTGGGGATTGGGAGAATGTTGAAAAAGAATTGGCGTATTCCTGTGGAGCCCTTGTAATTGCAGGGTGCTTTTCCGGATACCATGAAAAACCATTTTTCGGTTGGTTGGGGAAACTGGTACCCTTCGCGACCATTTTATTTTCCATAACGATTATTACTTTCGGGATGGATCATTTCCTTTACTCAAAAGATGTATCAGCCTATGTCCCTTCCTGGGTACCGGACCATTTAATCTGGACTTATTTTTTTGGCACCGCATTAATCGGATTGGGGATTGGCATTACTTTAAACATTCGGCGAAGGTTTTGCGCAGCTCTTTTGGGTTCCATGATTTTCCTTTGGTTTATTACGCTTCACATCCCCAGGGTTATAGCCTCCTCCTCCTCGAATATGGGAGACGAATTGATCAGCGCATTTTTAGCACTCGCCTATAGCGGGATCGCTTTTGCTATTGCCGGGTCAGCTGGAATAAAAGAAAAGGGTATTGGTCCATTGAGTGATCTGCTGCTAGGTGCCAACCAGGCGACCCAGGAAAAGTAAAGGGAATTCAGATTATTTGCGAGCCTTATTAAAGGGGCCCCTCAATCATCTCTTATCAGTCAAAACAGGGCCCAAATCGATTGCCCTTTGAACTAAAACGTTTATAAAGGACAGAGATCGACTCCCTCTCCCTGCAATGAGCCGGAGATAAAACATGCATCCGGAAAGAAAAAACCCCGAAAATATTACCTGGGAGGTTGTAATACCCCGAAAAGGTTCCCCTCGGGATCTTTCACATAAGCCAGAAGACCCACCCCGGGAACATCCATTTTTTCAGCAGCCTTGGAACCTCCGCCTTTCAGGACCTTTTCGAGGGTTTCGTCGATATTATTAACGGTGATCGTGCAGACGAAAGAATTGACAGGGTCGCTCCCTTTCGGTGCATCCCCCTGCCTCGGGGTGATCCCACCGTTGATTCCAGGCCACCTGGTCCCGGGGTCATCCTTCCCGGTATCGACCATCCTGTAATTTCCCATTTGGGCGCCCATGTCTTTAATGTCCCATCCGAATACTTCCTGATAAAACTTCTGGGATTTTTCCAAATCTTTGGAATGGATCTCGAAATGTACTACCCTGTTCATATATTATGTTTTTGAGTTAAACGAACAATGCCTTTGAAATTTCTCTTGATTCCCGGTCAACCCTCCTGGTAGAGGCCAAAAAGATTTCCAGCAGGATCCAAAAACCTGGCAACGACAACCCTGGATTTTGGATCTACTTCCTGGACCAGCTTTCCCCCATTGGAAACCAAAGTTTCAATTGATTTGCGGATGTCTTCCACCATAATATATACCAACAGGTTATCCTGGGTGGCCGGGGCCCTTCCCAAAACCCAGGTCCCGCTCACGTGGCCAACCCCGTCATCGAAGGCAATCTGACCGTCGTTTCTTGTTCGGATACTCCATCCGAAGGTTTCCCGGTAAAAACGGGCGGACTGTTCAATTTCCTTTGAGGGAATTTCGATATAACAGATTTTCCCGTTTTCCGTCCCGGGACGGTTTGTTGCTTCCATGGGTTCTGAATTTTAAAGGTCAATCCTTTTAAAAAAGGCGGCTTCTTCCTGAACCTCTAGGTGAGGTCCCCCCAGCCTTTCCGGTATTGCCTGCGGACAAATTGATTTGCGGCTTCAAAATTGGTGATCCGCATATTAGCTCCGTCCCACTGGTAGGTGATATACCTTCCCGGGTTGGAGAACTCATTTTTGGAATTCTTTTGCCTCAGGTTAAAGCTGCGCAGCAGGAGGTTCCCCATCAGGACGGTCTCCGTGAGGGGACCGGCGTATCCTTCAAATGGGGAATCCACCTCCATTTTTCCATATCCCGCAATGCAGGCGTCCACCCATTGCCACCAATGTCCGTCCATATCCCCAGGTACCCTGGGGTATTTCTCGGGAACATGAACATCCTTATTGAGGGAAAGAGGAAGCAACCTGGGGCTGTTTCCTCCCCATCCGCAAGACATTTTTCCTTTGGTGCCGATGAAGAGACTGCCCCCCTCATAATCATTCCCCTGGGGGTTATCGGCCAGGGCCTCATTTTCGTTTAAGTCCGGATCCAGTTCATCGGGCCGTTCCGGGATCATGCCCCCATCCATCCAGTAGAGTTTCAATTCCCGGCCGTCTTTCAGGGTGAACTTAAAGCGGAGCTTGGAGGAAACCGGAATGCTTTCCGGATAATCCGCCTCCTGGAAAATTCCTGAATAAACCGTACTTGCATTGCAAGTCACCTCGGTCGGATAGCCGAGCTCCAGCAACTTGAAAGCCGGACCAACAATATGACAGGCCATGTCTCCCAGGGCTCCGGTTCCAAAGCGCCACCAGCCCCTCCAGTTAAAGGGCACGAGGTTATCGATATAATTGGTTTCTTCCGCAGTTCCCAGCCATAGGTCCCAGTTCAATTGCGGGGGAATTGCCGGCTGCTGCTGGGGCCAGGGAATTCCCTGGGGCCAGACGGGGCGGTTGGTCCAGTTGTAAACCTTTTCCACATCCCCGATCAGTCCGGCTTCCAGCCACTCCCGCATCGTGCGCATGCCGGAGCAGGATGCCCCCTGGTCCCCCATCTGGGTGACCACCTGGTATTTTTTAGCGGCTTCGGTGAGGATCCTGGCCTCGTAAATATCATGGGTTAGGGGTTTTTGGAGATACAGGTGCTTTTTCAGTTTCATGGCATTGAAACCCACAATCGCATGATTGTGGTCCGGGATAGCAACTGTCACCGCATCAAAATGGGCACTTTCCTTATCAAAAAGCTCCCGCCAGTCCTGGTAAAACTTTGCCTGGGGAAATTCCTTCCTCCGGGGTGCGGCCATCCGGTCATCCACGTCGCAGAGGTATGCGATCACCGCATTCTTCTTGGGCGCATTGGCATAATGATGGATATCATTTTCAGCCTCTCCCCCGCAACCCACCGCGGCGATGTACAATTTGTCGCTGGGTGCGACATATCCTTTTCCGCCCAGGACATGCCTGGGCACAATATAAAAGGAAGCAGCCGCCATTGAAGTTTGCCGGATGAATTCCTTACGACTGACCAGTTTTTTAGCCTCTTCCCGGGTTTCTTCATCCATAAAAGTTGGATTTAAAAGAGTTTGATCGAATAAATATAACCGAAATTCCGGCTTCAAAGGCGCCCAAATACCGATTTCGGCGGTTCCCCTGATTCCGGGAAATTTTACCTGAATTTCCCTTTGAAATCCAAAAAAGAATTAAATTTGTAACCGTTTAGTTACATAATTATGATGACGACCAGAAGGGATGGTTTCCAGGCCATTGCAGACCCGACCCGTAGAAGGATCCTTCATATCCTGATCGAAAAGCCATTGAATCTCAATGGGATAGCTCAACATTTTGAGATCAGCAGGCCTGCCGTTTCCAAACAGGTCAAAATTCTGGAAGCCTGCGGTTTGGTGGAGGTCCGCCAGGAAGGAAGGGACCGAATCTGCCATTGCAACCTCCGACCCCTTGGGGAAGTTTACGACTGGATCGGCACTTACCGAAAATTCTGGATGGCAAAAATTGACCGGCTGGAAGCTTTTCTTGAAGAGGAGCGCTCCGGCAATCCCCCCGAACCCCAAATCAAAAACCATAAGAAATGAAAACAGAACCCCTGGTCATCGAAAGGGTATTGAATGCCCCGGTAGAGCAAGTCTGGCAGGCCATCACCGATCCCAAAAAGATCCGGGAATGGTATTTTGCCATGGAAGATTTCAAACCGGAACCCGGATTCGAATTCCGGTTCACCGGTGGAAAGGATGAAAAGACCTTCCTGCATATTTGCAGGGTAACGGAAGTGATCCCAAACCGGAAATTACGCCACACCTGGTCCTACCAGGGTTATCCGGGGCTTTCTCATGTGACCATGGAATTATTTGCGGAAGGGAACAAAACCCGCTTCAGGTTGACCCATGAAGGACTGGAAACCTTTCCTCAGGATACCGGTGATTTTGCCCGGGAAAATTTCCATGCGGGATGGACCCAAATCATTGGAACCACCCTCAGAGAATATGTTGAGGGGAAATCCGCCGAAGCCCATAAATAAGAGGCCGGTCAATGGTTCTCCTGCCAGACGATGAGGGCATTGCCCTCATCGTCCACGCTTGCTGCGCAATTGGAAAGGATCACCACCGCGCATTCCTTTTTAAGGTCGATCCCCAGGTAGCTCCGGTAGCCCCCGGTCTCTCCATTGTGAAAAAGGACTTTCTGTTCACCGGGCCGGATATAATGCCATCCCAATCCCAGGGTAAACTGATCATTGGAAAAGGTGGAATCATGGGTTAGCTGGAAAGCACGGTCGAGAAAGGCAGGAGCTTCTTCCATATTTCCCTGGGCATATCTTAACAGATCCCGCACCGTCGAGCGGATTCCTCCGGCCGCAACAAAGGAGGGTTCAAAATTCCAGGGAGGATTATAATTTCCCGCCTCATTATATCCCTTCGCAAACCGGGAGGAATCCTGGCCGCGCAGGAATTCCCGGGTATCGGTCATTCCCAGGGGATGACAGATGTATTTTTCAATTAGATCTTCATAGGAGTCCTGGAGCACCTTTTGAAGGATGATCCCCAGGAGCCCGACGGCCGCATTGGAATAAGCATATTGGGTGCCCGGCTCGACTTCGGGATGAAAATGTTTCAAAAAGGAAAAAAGATCGCTGGTCGTATATCCGAGATAGGGGTCTCCGGGATTGAGGTGCCGGCTTCCGAAGTTCGAAGGCAGGGAGGGGATACCTGAGGTATGATTGGAAAGGTCTGCCAGGGTGACCGGTTTTCCCCCGAACTGAAGGGGTGGAATGGAATCCGGGAGGTATTTGCTAACCGGATCATTCAGCCTGACCTTTCCCAGCTCCACTGCGGTTGCCAGAAGGGTGGCCGTAAAGGTTTTGGAAATGGATCCGATCTCATAAAGGGTTTCCGGCCCCGGGAGCGTTCCATCCCCCCGGGCTGTCTCCCCATAATCATAATAAAATAACCTTCCGTCCCGGATGATCCCCACCGAAACTCCCACCGTATTCCTTTGCCTGATATAGGGCCCGATGATCCGGTTCACCTCCTGATCCAGTTCTGTCCTCAGGGGATTATCCGTGGGGACCTGACTGCTTTTCTGAAGTTGGGGAGGAGTATAAGGTTTGAAAAGAAAGCCCGCCATTTTGTTATCCGAATCCAGGCTGATCACCATGCTGAGGGTGGCAGCTGCAAAACTGGCCTCGTATGTTGCCTGGCCCTCCTCGTACCCGGTCCTTTGGACCTGCTCCAGCTTCCCCAAAGGCTCCAGATTATTATCGAATATTTTTCGGAATGCTTCCAGGGTGAGCCTTTGTCGAAACAGGGTGCCGGTCAGGTCATATAAATTCCGGACATGGTTTGTGTCAAAATAACGGACCACCAGTCGGGAAACGGAATCCAGGGACTTCAGCCGGTCCTGGGATTTTACCTGGGCTGTTATCCCCAGGATCAGGGAAAGGATCAGGGCCTTTTTCATCATGGTGGATTTGACAGGACCGGACATCTTTGAGGCAAGGGAAAAATAACTGAAAAATCCGGATCCTGAGGTAGGAAAGTAAAATATTATCCAGAAGTGGTTCCTTCCCCACCAAAAGAATTATCGGCTAATTCTAGCGATAATTCAAACCTTTATTTATTCTTGAAATGACTATAGCCGCTCTGAATCCGTCAACTATCAAACAGGAGAATTAGCCACTGGGGAATACCTTTTAACAATTTAGAAACCAATATGTGACTATTCGAATTTAATGATTAAAAGGGGAGTAATCAACAATTTTTTTCAGCCCAGGTATATAAATCGTCCATCGTACATCCCAGGGTCCTGCAATTTGATTTTAAATGGTCTGCAGGAATTTCCTTTTCATCTCCCCATACTGGTATTGTTCTTTTTCCTGGTTTTGTCCATTGATCATGACTGGACTTTGTACGGTTATATTTATACCCTTTATAGGTAAGGAAATTTTCCAAACATTTTGTTGGTAATGGGCGATACTTACCCATTCTAGAATTGGATTGCTAACTGTTCTACCTCATCAGCTACGGCATTAAAATTTTGTAATTTTCCTTCCCCATCTACAAAACACTTTGAATATTCCTTTTTTTTATACTTGCTATGTTTCCATCCTAATTCGCGTAGTTCAGAATCAATCTTGGGATATGAAGACAATTTAATCAAATATTCAAAAAATTGTCTGACTGAAAAATTTAAAATTTCCATAGCCTTTTTTTCATTGGCTCCATAACCCGTCAATTCCAGGGATGGCATATAAATCACGATTTGCCTAGTGTCTCTATCCCTATATTTATATACCCTAGCCCCTAAGGTTACTCTATGAGAATGCAAATTCACTTTTAAAATATCCTGATCCGGAACCTTGGTTAAAATGAATGGTTGAACAGGCATAAAGGTTTAATTAATATTATGAACCTAATATTTGATCAAAGAGATAAATTCAAATTCCAAGGTTCTATAGAATGAACAGTCCCTGAATTTTCAAGATTTTTCACCCAAACAAATTAAACTTTCTGAAAGGCGATTATTTATAATAAAATGACTTATTCATTTAGGTGTTGACAATAGGTTAAAGAATTCTCTACTGTATAAATACCTAAAAATAAATTTCACTGCTTCAATAAAAACATACCTGATTTGGACAATTTGTCCGTGAACTATCATGTAAATCCTGTTACGAATATAAACAAAATAACAAAAACGCTCCATCTGGATCAGCCATGGAAAGGCTTCCCTCCATTCAGGAAGATTGAATGCTCTTGTGGGTCTTGCTTTCATGATAGCTGACCCGGGCCGCTTCCATTCTGGCAGGATGGTGCAGGTGCAGGGCCCGGTATATCGCGACCAACCCGATGGCTGCCAACAGCGGGGCGGCGAAATAAATCCAATAATACCGGAAATCAGCCGAGACCACCGCGGGACCAAAGCTCCGGGCCGGGTTGGTGCTGCAGCCGGACAGGGCGCCCTCTGCCCAGACCATGAACCCATACAGAACGGGCATGGTGAAGGGTGTAAAATTGCGGAGTGTCTTGCTGCGCACAAACCAAAAGATCACCCCCACCAGGCACGCGGTGGTGATGACTTCTCCAAAAAACGCACCCGCCACCTGCCCGGTGGCAGGAAGGGTGATGCCAAATTTTACGCTCTTCCCCTGGCTGCCCCAGAGCAGCAGGGGAAGGCAGCCCAGGATGGCCCCGGTCATCTGGCTCAGGATATATCCGACCATGGCATGGGTCTTCATCTTCCGGTTGGCCCAGAAAGCCAGGGTCACCGCGGGGTTGATGTGGGCGCCACTGATCTTTCCAACCGGGGAAAGGGTGACCAGGCAGCCCACGCATCCGAACAAAAAACCGGTTACCGCCCGGCGCAGGGGTTCCCCGGCAATCCAATGCTCCACCGGGGAACCGGAACCCCAGCAGAAGATGACCACGCTCAGCCCGGCTGCCAGAAGCAGAGCGGTTCCTGCCATCTCGGAAAAAAACAGGGGAAGCAGGGATTTGGTATATGGAATCATTTCAGGAGGTCGGGTTCAAAAATCGGTCCGGAGAAGGTACCGCAATCCTATCCCCCGAATTTCACCGGGGCCCTGCCCCGGGCTCCGCAATCCGGGATCACAAACAGGCTTCCGGAAAGGGGCTGCTCCCTCAGTTCAGCGACACCCAGGTTAATGGAAGCGGTGCTGACATAGAGATCCTTCAGGCCGAATCCCCCGAAAGTGCAGCAACTCACCTGGGAGACCGGGATCCTGATTTTCTGCAGTTGCTTCCCGGTCCGGGGATCCCATTGAGATACCCCCCAGCCATTGAAGAAGGCAATCCAGAGGTTATCGTCCTGATCGATGGTCATCCCATCCGGATACCCCATCTCCCGGGGAATTTGTATCACTTTCCGGGGCGCACTGATGGCTCCGGTGGCGGCCTCGAAATCGAAGGCCTGGACTGAAAAGGTAGGAGAATCAATAAAATAAAAAAGGTCGCCCCTGCCGTTCCAGGCCATCCCGTTGGAGATGGTGGTTCCAGAGATTTTCCGGGAAATTGTCAAATTGGAGTCCAGCTGGTAGAGGTTACCTGTGGGGCTTTTTTCATCGAGGTTCATGGTACCCGCCCAGAACCTGCCCTGGGGATCGCATTTTCCATCATTGAACCGGTTGTGCGGGAAATCCGCCTCGGGGTCTGCTACCTGCTGCAGGGTTTTGAGGTCGAAATCAATGAAGTAAATTCCGTTTTTCAGGGCACCGATCAGGCCTCCCTGATCCCGGAAGGCTACCGAGCCGATGGCCTGGTCCAGCTTACAGGTTTCCATCCCTTTTCCGGAAGACTTGCGGTGGATCTCACCCCGGGCGATATCAATCCAGTAGATCTGCTGCCCCCCGGCATCCCAAAGGGTTCCCTCCCCGAGGGAGCAGCGGTGGTCACAGGCGATTTCGAAGCGATCCTTCATGATTTCTTTTCTCCGGTGGATGGATCCGGGTAGGGACTGATTGCGGACCAACCCCCGTCGATCACCAAGGTTTGCCCGGTGATTTGCCGGGATGCCGGGTCCAGCAGGAACAAAGCGGCATGGGCGATATCATCCACACAGGACGGCCTCCCGGTGGGGGTCAGTTCCGTCCAGATCCGTTCATAATCCGGGTCCTCCTGCGTCCTTTCGGTCAGGGTGGCTCCGGGGGCAATTGCGTTCACCGATATATGTAAGGGGGAAAGTTCGATGACCAGGGCACGTGCCAGCATTTCCAGGCCGGCCTTGGTCATACCATATGCCGCCAGATGCTTATGGGCCTGGTGGCCCGTGACGGAAGAAAGGAACAGGATACTTCCACCGGCCCCCTGCCTTTTCATCTGGACCGAGGCAGCCTGTGCCAGCAAAAAACTTCCGGCCAGATTCAATTGCAATACCCTGGCGAGGGCCTCCGGAGCATAGGAGAAAAAATCACCGAAAAGGGTGATGCCCGCATTGGCCACCGCCAGGGTAAGGGAACCAAACTGTTGCACGGCTTCCCCGACCATTTTCCGGATCAAGTCCGGATCGGAGGCATTCCCCGGGTAACCGGAACAAAACCCTCCTTCAGACTGGATTTTTTCCACCGCGGTTTGGGTCAGCGATGGATTGATATCGTTGATCATCACCCGCGCACCCCGGGAGGCGAGCTGCCGAGCGATCTCGAATCCGATCCCCTGACCTGCCCCGGTAACGATGGCGTTCTGGCCTTCAAAATGCTTTTCAGTCATGGGTTTCGGTTGGAGTTCAGTGGGAATCCCGGGTCACCAGGCTTCCCGATCCCCCGACCAGGAAATCCAGGTCCGCACCCAGGTGGGCCTGCTGGACATGTTGCTGGTAGAGGGAAACATACCCTCGCGTTGCAGCTTTAAAGGATCCCTCCCAGGACTTTTTCCGGGCGGCGATCTCTGCATCGGAAAGTTCCAGGGTGAGCCTGCGCCCTTTGACGTCCAGAGTGATCCGGTCACCGGTGCGCACGATGGCGATCGTGCCTCCGTCTGCTGCCTCTGGCGATACATGCAGCACGCAGGTGCCGAAGCCGGTACCGCTCATCCTGCCGTCAGAAATACGAACCATATCCCGTACCCCTTTTTCCAGTAGCTTTTTGGGGAGCCCCATATTGCCCACCTCCGGCATGCCGGGATAACCTTTGGGGCCGACGTTGCGAAGTACCAGGATGTCCGATTCTTCCACCTCCAGCTCCGGATCATCGATCCGGGCCTTGTAATCCTCGATATGATCGAACACCACCGCCTTCCCGGAATGTTGCATCAGTTGCGGCGTGGCTGCCGATGGTTTGATCACCGCTCCATGGACGCAAAGGTTGCCCTGGAGGACGGCCATGCCGTGCAGGGTGCTGAATGGAGCATCCACCGATGCGATCACATTTCGGTCATAACATTCCGCATCCTTCAGATTCTGGCCCAGGGTCCTGCCGTTTACCGTAATGCAATCCAGGTGGAGTCTCGATCCGAGCTCCCGCATTACGGCTGGTAGGCCGCCGGCATAATAAAAATCCTCCATGAAAAATTCCCCTGAGGGCTGGATATTCGCGATCAGGGGCACCGTTGCGGACAACCGGTCAAAATCCCCGATATCCAGGTTCACCCCAAGCCGTCCTGCGATCGCCAGCAGGTGCAGGATGAAATTGGTGGAACCTCCAATGGAGGAATTGGTAATGATGGCGTTTTCAAAGGCCTGGCGCGTGAGGATGCGGGAAATTTTCAATTGTTCTTTCACCAGGGTCACCATCCGGTTTCCGGAAAGCTGGGCCAGTACCTTCCTCCGGGAATCCGCGGCGGGAATGGCAGCATTCCCCGGGAGGGAGAGGCCCAGGGCTTCCACCATGCAGGCCATGGTGGAAGCAGTTCCCATCACCGCACAATGGCCCCGGCTTCTGGCCATGCAGGCTTCAGCCTCCGTGAATTGCTCCTGGCTCATTTTCCCGATCCGGAATTCCTCCGTGAAATGCCATACATCGGAGGTGCCGATCTGTTTACCTCGGTACCTCCCGGTCAGCATCGGGCCGCCGGAGACCACCAGGGTGGGAAGGTCCACGCTGCAGGCCCCCATCACCAGCGAAGGCGTGGTCTTGTCGCAACCGCAGAGCAACACGACCCCGTCCAGCGGGTTTGCCCGGATCGATTCCTCCACATCCATGCTGACCAGGTTCCGGTAGAGCATGGCTGTGGGTTTGATCAGAGTCTCCCCCAGGGACATCACCGGGAATTCCACAGGAAATCCTCCCGCCTCGTAAATCCCGTTCTTGACGGACTGGGCCAATTCCCGGAAATGGGCGTTGCAGGGGGTCAGCTCCGACCAGGTGTTGCAGATGCCGATTACCGGTTTGCCTTCGAACTCTCCCGGAGGGATCCCCTGGTTCTTCATCCAGGCCCGGTAAATGAAGCCGTCTTTCCCGGGCCGGCCAAACCATCCCTGGCTCCTTAGTTTTTCTTCCATGTGATCAGGGTCCTTTTAAATCCATAATGGATGCTTCATGGATGGCAAGATAATCCACAATTGCGGTTCGGACTCCGGATCGGGGATGAGGACCCATATCCCCAAATTCTTCCGGATGACCTTGCTGATTGAAGTGTTATTTGCATCAAGCCCCTAAAATTACTGGTTCATAGGTCATAATTCATTGCCCTCCCTGCAGACCGGTTTGGCACGATATTTCCACAGGATATCAGGTACCAAACCTTCATTTTATGGACAGCAATCAAAAAAATCCGGGGACTACGCAGAACCCTGAAAAACCTTATCCGCAAACGGAAAGGGAATCAGATAACCGGGGAAAGGAAGAAAATCAAATGAACAAGGGAAAAGGATCCAAAGAATCTGGCAACGAAGACACCAAGAAAGGAGAAAAATATCAGAAATAAGGGACACAGAGCGTGACTCATTTCCTTTTCCGGGCTCAAAATTTTTCCCGGGTTTTCTGATATGCAAAAGACGTCCGGTTTTCTACCGGACGTCTCGCTTTTTGGGGATGCCTGCCACCTTTCCCTTATTTTTGGCAGGACAACATCCCGTTAAAGCATGAAAAATCCGACCGGATTCTTTTTTTTGGTCACTTTAATGATAACAACCTGTGGCTGTCATAAACAGGTCATGCCAGGACCCGGAGGCGGAAATCACCAGGATACCACACCAGTCCTTCCTTACCGGGCCATGGACCTTTCCTATGATTACAAGATCGAAGATGAGCTCGGCCTCAAATTCTATGACAGCGCAGGGGTAAACCTGCCTCTTTTCCAGATCTGCTCCCAGGCAGGGGTGAATCTGGTGCGTCTCCGGCTTTGGGTGCATCCATCCGACAGTGATCGGGAATGCAGCCTCGCTGCGGTGTTGAGCCAGGCCAAAAAGATCAGCGGGTACCCCATGAAACTCTGGGTGGACCTGCATTTTTCAGATACCTGGGCTGACCCCGGACACCAGGCCACTCCTTCCGCCTGGAACGGGATCTCCTACAGCGCCCTGCTGGATTCGGTATATGCCTATACCGATACGGTGATGACCCGGCTGCAGGCCCAGGGCAATTCCCCACAGATCGTCGAATTGGGCAATGAAATCAACGCGGGGATGCTCTGGCCTTACGGGAATATCAGCGATAACCAGGATTCCAGCTGGCAAAAATTATCTGCCATCATCGACACCGCCTATGCTGCCGTCCGGCAGGTGAGCCCATCCTCCCAGGTCATGGTTCATTTTGCGGGGATCAGCGGAGCGGATTATTTCTTTTCCCAATGCGATCATTTCCATATCCGGTATGATCTCATGGGAATTTCCTTTTACCCCTGGTGGCATGGAAAGGATTTCGGAGTTCTGGGGACCGGCCTGAACACCCTCGCGGCCCATCACGGAAAAGGGGTCCTGATCGCGGAAACCGCCTACCCGTTCACCCTCGGTACGGCAGATCAGGCCACCAATATCGTGGGAGACGTTTCCCAGCTCATGACCCAGTATCCCGCTACCGCCCAGGGACAACTGGATTACCTGACCGGGCTTTCCGGCGTTGTCGCCGCCGTGCCGGGAGGAAAGGGCCTGGGGATCTGCTACTGGGAACCCGACTGGATCGCATACGCCGGGCCAGCCTCCACCGACTGGCAGAACGGCTCGGACTGGGAAAATCTGGCCCTGTTTGATTTCAACTTCAAGGCCCTTCCCGGATTCCGCGCCTTCGCTGGAAAATAAGCCTTGCCTTTAATGGATATGATAGGTCTTCACCAGGCCGGGATAGATGTTCATCATGGAATCCAGCACATTCCCGTTCCGGTCGAATAAGGCCTGGCCATAATTCAGGGGCTCCCAGATGAAGGTACCTGCACCCTTGTCGTGGGGCAGGCTGAAGACAATATCGTTGACCTCCTTCTTGAACTGGGAATATTCGACTACCACGATCCGTTGTCTGTACCTCCCGGAAAGGTCCTCCAGGTTTGCCTTCAGGCTGTCCAGGGGGCCGTGCCAACGGGGATAATAGGATTCCCCGATAACATCAAACCGGACCCCTCTTTTCATCATATTATCCAGGAAGTACCGGGACTCCGCGTTCTCACCTCCGTCTGCAATATGGAGCATGATGAGCACCGGGGGATCCGCTTCCCGGGCTCCCGCAATACCCGCCCGCAGCAGCGCGGCGAGGGAATCCAGGTGCTCCACCCGGCCATCGGGCCAGAGAATGCCATGGTTGATCTCATTGCCGATCTGGACCATATCCGGCAAATCTCCCAGGGCCTTCAGGGAATCCAGGACCTGCCCGGTATAGGTCCTGATTTCAGCGGTCAGCGCGGGAAAATCCATTTTGGTCCAGGCAGCAGGTTTGAACTGTTTTCCCGGGTCTGCCCAATAGTCGCTGTAGTGGAAGTCCAGCAGGAATTTCATGTGGGCCGCCTTAATCCGGGTGGCCATCTGTTCGGTTTGCTCCAGGTCGCAA
>JANWKA010000063.1 GCA_025451655.1 Chitinophagaceae bacterium
CCGGGAAATTTGCCATGCATTTCCCAGGCGATGAAGAAGGGCTGCCAGTCGATGTACCGGGAGATTTCCTCCAGATCATAGGACTGGAATTCCCTGGTCCCGGTCCAGTCCGGGACCAGGGGTTCATATTGTTCCCAATCCACCTGAAAACGGTTTTCCCGGGCCTCCCGGAGGGAAAGGAATTGCTTTTCTGATTTTTTGCCTTTGAAATCTTCCCGCAGCTTTTGATAATCCCGGGCGGTTTTGCGGATGAAATCATCCCGGAGTTCCTCTTTAAGGAGGCTGTTGACCGTATTCACCCCTCGGGAGGCGTCCAGTACATGAACCACTCCATGATCATATTCCGGGGCAATCTTCACCGCGGTATGGGTCCTGGAAGTGGTTGCCCCGCCAATCATGAGGGGGACGTTGAAATTGCGCCGTTTCATCTCCCGGGCCACATGAACCATTTCATCCAGGCTGGGAGTGATCAGCCCGCTGAGCCCGATGATGTCCGCATGGATCTCCTCGGCTGTATTGAGGATCTTATCCGCATTCACCATGACCCCCAGGTCTACGATCTCATAGCCGTTGCATCCCAGGACCACTCCCACGATGTTCTTTCCGATATCATGGACATCCCCCTTGACCGTGGCCAGCAAGATCTTCCCGGCGCTTTTCATTTCATCGGCGGTCCCGGCTCTCTCTAGCTTTTCCTTCTCCATCCAGGGAAGCAGGACTGCAACAGATTTTTTCATCACCCGGGCGCTTTTCACCACCTGGGGCAGGAACATTTTCCCGGATCCGAACAAATCTCCCACAATATTCATTCCGGCCATCAGCGGTCCCTCGATCACATGAAGGGGGCGAGGGTATTTCAACCTGGCCTCTTCCGTGTCGAGCTCAATATAGTCGGTAATCCCGTTCACCAGGGAATGGCTGAGTCTTTCCTCCACCGAACGGGTCCGCCAGCTTTCGTCCTTTTCCACAATTTTTCCCCTGGTCCGGACGGAATCGGCAAATGCGGTAAGGCGCTCGGTCGCGTCAGGCCGGAGGTTGAGGATGGTATCTTCCACCAGCCGCAACAGCTCGGGCGGGATCTCGTCGTAAACGGGAATGGTGCCAGCGTTCACGATACCCATGTCCATCCCGGCCCTGATCGCATGATACAGGAAAACGGAATGCATGGCTTCCCGGACCGTTTCATTGCCCCGGAAGGAAAAGGAAACATTGCTGACCCCTCCGCTTACCCGCACCATGGGCATGAGTTCCTTGATCCTCCGGGTAGCTTCGAAAAAATCGACGGCGTAATTGTTATGCTGTTCTATCCCCGTGGCGATGGCGAAAATGTTGGGATCGAAAATGATGTCCTGGGGGGGATACCTCACTTTTTCGGTCAGGATCCGGTAGGCCCTGTGACAGAACGAAACCCTTTTGTCCACCGTATCGGCCTGCCCGTTCTCGTCGAAGGCCATGACCACGGCTGATGCTCCGAAGTTCCGGCATACCAGGGCCTGCAGGATGAATTTCTCTTCCCCTTCCTTGAGGGATATCGAATTGACAATGCATTTGCCCTGGATGCATTTCAGCCCGGCCTGGATGATGCTGAACTTGCTGGAATCAATCATGACAGGAATGCGGCAGATATCCGGTTCGGAGGCCAGGAGGTTCAGAAAGATCGTCATGGCCTTTTCCCCGTCCAGGAGGGCGTCGTCCATATTTACATCCAGAATCTGGGCACCGCTTTCTACCTGTTGCCTGGCCACCGAAAGGGCATCTTCGTATTTTCCCTCACGGACCAGCCGGGCGAATTTCTTGGAGCCGGTGACGTTGGTCCGTTCGCCTATATTAATGAAATTGGTGCCGGGTCTGAGGACCAGGGGTTCCAGCCCGCTCAAACGCAGGTAGGATGCTCTCAATTCTTGCTCAGCCATAAAAAGGAATTAGGCTGTGGCAGGCAGTTTAGCCTCCACAGGCAAGGGCCGGGGCGCGATATCCTTCACGGCCTCCGCGATCAGCCGGATATGTTCCGGCGTTGTGCCGCAGCATCCTCCCGCAATATTCAGAAATCCATCCCGGGCGAATCCTTCCAGGACCGCTGCGGTTTCCTCCGGGCTTTCGTCATATTCCCCGAAAGTATTGGGAAGTCCCGCGTTGGGATAACAGCTCACCAGGCAGGGAACCAGGGCGGAAAGTTCTTCAATATAGGGACGCATCTGTTTCCCGCCCAGGGCGCAATTGAGACCCACGGAAATGGGCTGCGCGTGCATGATGGAAATATAAAAAGCCTCCAGGGTCTGGCCGCTCAGGGTCCTTCCGGAACCATCCGTAATCGTCCCGGAAATCATGATCGGCAGTTCCTTCCTGCCGGTCTCGCGGTAGAACCTTTTAAAAGCGAAAATGGCCGCCTTGGCGTTCAGGGTGTCGAATATGGTCTCCAGCAGGATCAGGTCCACTCCTCCCTCGGTAAGTGCGGCGATCTGTTCGTAATAGGAAGCCGCCACTTCGTCAAAAGTCACAGACCTGAACCCGGGGTTGTTGACGTCCGGGGAAAGGGAAAGGCTCTTGTTCATGGGTCCGATGGAACCAGCCACGAAGCGGGGTTTGGAAGGGTCCCGGGCCGTAAATTCCCGGGCAGCCCGGACCGCGATTTCCGCGGAAACCCGGCTCATTTCACCTGCAATGCTCCCGAGCCCGTAATCCTCCTGGGAAATTGAGGTGCTGGTGAAGGTGTTGGTTTCTATAATATCAGCCCCTGCCTCCAGGTATTTTCGGTGGATCTCCAGGATGATTTCCGGCCGGGTGAGGCTCAGAATGCCATAATTGCCTGAAAGGTCCCCCTGGTGGTCCGCAAACAGGGATCCCCGGAAATCCGTTTCAGCCAGATGGAATTGCTGGATCATGGTGCCCATGGCCCCGTCGATGATCAGGATGCGCTCCCGGGCGCAATCAGAAAGAAGATCCATGTTAATTAGTTGCTGTTTTATCGGTTCGGGCCGAACAATTAACAAATCCGCCCAGGCCACAAAGTTAATCAAACCGGGCCAACCTCCCGAAAAACGGATTCTAGCCGTTTCCCTCTCCCACATAACGGTCCAGGGGCAGGCGGTTGGAAAGAGACCGGGCCAGGGTCATCTCGTCGGCATATTCCAGTTCCCCGCCAAAGGCGATCCCCCGGGCGATGGTGGTTAATTTTATTCCGCTGTCCTGGAGTTTTTTGGAAATATAAAAAATGGTGGTGTCTCCCTCCACGGTGGGGCTGATGGCCATGATCACTTCCGAGACCCCGGATCCGCTCACCCGGTCCAGGAGGGACCGGATCTGGAGTTGTTCCGGGCCGATGCCGTCCAGGGGGGAGATGAGCCCTCCCAGAACATGGTAAACTCCGTTGAACTGCTGGGTGTTTTCGATCGCGAAAAGATCCCTGATGTTCTCCACTACGCAGATCTGGTCCTGCTTGCGCCGGGGGTTGGAGCAAATGCTGCAGACCTCCCCGTCAGAGATATTGTGGCAAATCCTGCAAAACCGGATCTCATGGCGCATCCTGGAGACCGATTCAGCGAGGCGGTCGACCGTGGCTTCATCCTGCTTGAGCAGATGAAGGACCAGGCGCAGGGCGGTTTTCTTCCCGATCCCGGGCAGGCGGGACAGTTCATTGACCGCATTTTCGATCAGTAAGGAGGGGAAAACCATGATGCAAAGATAGGGCCCGGGGACCACCCTTACAGGCTCAGCCGGGTCCTGTTCTGCCAGTTGGCCCGGACATGGACCTGCTCCGGAAAGGCGATCACATGCTCGGGCTGCCTTTTGCCTCCGTAATACCGCCCGTTATCCCATTTTCCGTTGCCGTTCCGGTCCGCGAGCAACCGGACCCCGTAGGTTCCGGGCCGGACCATATCCATCCTCCAGGCAGTTCCCCTGAGCGGCCCGGAATATTCAATGGTTCCTCCGGAAACGATTTCTACAATGTAACGCAGGGAGGAATCGATTCCGCTGAATCCGAGGATGATCGTTCCATAATCCGATTCGGAGCGGGTATGGAAGTTCAGGGTATCCTGGCGGTTATAGGCCCCCGTGCTATCCAGGACCATCATGCTGTCCAGGATCAGCCGGTAATCCATGTCGGGATCCCATTTCCGGTTTACCAGGATCTGGGTGCCGGTACTGTCCAGGGTGGCGGAAAATGGTACCGGCCGGTAGGCGGTGTCTTCCAGGAGATGGACCCGGGCCGAATCAAATTTCCGGGCTTTCTGGTCCAGGATGAAGGAGATCGGGCTGGTAATATCCACGTTCCCGAAACCGAACTGGGGAGAAACCGTGATATGCCGGGCAGGTCTTTTTTTGGCGTTTTTGGCCGGAAGGGGAGGAGGAGCCGGTAAACCGGGCAATCCCTGGCTCGTGTTACCGGAAGGGGAGGCCTTTGGCGCGGCCGCAAACAGGTAGAGGTGTTCGCCGGTGATATTGCCGTTCATGACCAGGGGCGTATCTGCGAAAGCAATAAATTCAGCGGAATCCTGGTAAACCAGGGTGTTGTTATTGTCCTTCAGGGCGAATAGCTTGAAGATCCCCCTGGGAAGGTTTTCAAGCTGGAAATCCCCCTTCCCGTCGGAAAGTGTATAATAAACCGGCCTTTTCCTTGAAACTACCGAATCCGACAAGTCGGTATATAACATCACCACGATATTGCTATCGGGAAGGCCGGTCTCCGCATAGGTGACCTGCCCGGTCACCCGGAGGGAGTCCAGGTAGCTTCCGGTGGAAAAAATATAGCGGAAATCCTGGATTGGATTGCCCTCATCCAGGTCCCGGATGGAATTTCCGAAATTAAGGGTATAGGTGGTATTGGCCTTCAGGGAATCCTTCAGTTCGATGGTCAGGGTCCTGAATTTGGTGATCAGGACCGGTTGTTGCTGCACGGATGGGGTGAAGATCAGGGCCCGGCTGGCATTGTCGGTCTGGATATACTCATCGAAGTTCAGGACGATTTTCCCGGAATGGAAATGCAGGGAGGAATCCCTGGGAAGGGCGCTGAGCAACACGGGAGGTATGGTATCCTTCGGTCCTCCGTTTGGAGGTACAATGTTGGCGCAACGGGTCAGGAAAAAGGCTGGAAGGAAACCTGCCAGGATCATGGCCGCCAGTGTCCTTTTTGCCGGAGTCATGCGCAAACTTAAGGCCTTTCCCCAAATCCGGCCGCCCGGAAAGAGGCATTATCCGGCTTCTTCCTCCAACATTTCGCCGATGGTCCGGGTGGTCTGGAAGTCTTTTACAAAATGGCACCAGTCACATTCCGCTTTGCCACAACCGGTATAGAAGTCATGTCGCTGGATCCTGTCCCAGACCCATGTGATCTGTTCGGTGACCTTTTCCACGGCCCAGGGGGTGAGGACGACTTTTTCAGTCCTGTACTGATCCTTATAGGGTTCAACAAACTCAAATTCCGTGCTGGCCACATTCCATTTCCGGGAATGGTCGTTATCCAGCAGGATCTTGTAAAATACCGCCTGTCTCCAGTAATCCCCCCCCAGTGGGTTATTTTCATTCGGCGGGGACAGCTTTTTCAGAGCCTTCTCAAAGTTTCCGGTCTTGTAATCCACCACATTCACCGAATGGTCGCCCAGCTCGATCTTGTCCAGCCTGCCTGAAATCGGAATCCCGTTCACCGTTACATTCGCGATATGGCGCTCCACCAGGACGTTTTTTTTCCAGCTGGCCAGGTTATGGTCATAATATTCCGGCAGGATCTTCAGGCCATATTCGATCCTCCGCTTATATTGTTCCGGAGTGAAACATTCCCGGTTGAATCGCAGGTAATTCAGGAATTCAGTGATCATCAACTCCCTCGGCGGAAAAACCCCGTTTCCCTCCTTCATTTTCTCGAACAACTTTTGAAGACCGTAGTGGATTGCGCTACCGAAGGTGAAATATTCGCTCTTCGCGGAAGGAACATGGATCAGGGACTGGTAATAGAACCGGATCGGGCAGTCCAGGAAACTATTGAGGTGCGTGACGCTCAGGATAAAACTTTTCAGCAGGCGGTCTATGAATTCCTTTTCCATCACGGGTGCCTGGAGCTTTTCCTCCCTGGTGAACTGCAATACGAGGGTATCGGTCAGCGATTCCCTGGCAGGGATGGTTTCTTCCAGGCCCGTTTCCAGGACCTCATCCACAAACCGTGATTTCTCTGCCTTATCTCCCCTGTCTCCTGTTAGGGAATAGGAAATAGAAAGATCGGTTTTCGCCCGGGTCATGGCTACATAAAAAAGCCGGCGGGACTCCTCCAGCGGATCTACGGCGTTCTGGCTGGAATGGAGGTTGTCGGGAAATTTGAACTGGTAACGGTTTCTGCCATTCACATCATCCCAGAAATTGCTGTTGCATCCCATCAGGAAAACATGACCGAACTCCGATCCTTTGGATCCATGGGCCGTGACCAGGGTGACCCCTTCAGCGGAGGATACCACTTTTTCAAGCTCAACCGGAATTTCGTTTGCTTCCATCAACCTGAGAATATCCACCAGTCTTTTAACATCCAGATCAGGCTCCTTTTTGTGAGTTTCCCGGATGAAACTGAAAAGGCTTTGAAGGACTTCGATCAGCCAGCCTTTTTCCGGAGACTTCATAATATAGGTAAGGATCCCTGCCCTCCGGACCAGCTCTTCAAACAGGGTCTGGATCGTCAGGTTATGGGTATTTCCAATCAGGTATTCCAGGGCGTCGCTGGTCCTGCGAAACTCATTCTCATTGGAATCGAACAGGCCCGGAGCCTGGTCCAGGACCTCTTCGCTGATCGCCCTTCGGATGGAGTGGGCGCCCGACCCGGACTGGCGGTTCTTTTCGTAAACCGCAATGCTGAGCCTGGCGACCCGGACCGGACGGATCCCGAAGAAATCAAAGTGGAGCAACCTGAACAGCAAGTCGTCTCCCGAATAAGGCTCCCTGGATTCCAGACTGATATATTCCAGGAGGGTCAGGATCTTCCGGACAAATGGTAATTTCAGAATATCCAGTTTCCTGCGGATATTGATGGGAATCAATTTTTTGGTCATCAGCGTGGCCAGAACCTCCGCCTGCCTGTGCTGGCGGTAAATCACCGCGATCCCGGAAGGGGAAGTTCCTGCAGCGATCAGGGCCTCAATCCTGGAAAGGATGCCCGCGGTTTCCTGGAGGGGATCCTGAAAACGGATCACTTCCGGGATGGGAGAAACAACAGGCAGGGAAGGATTTGAAGATATCAGTTCCTTGATCAGGGTAGGATCATCCAGAACAATACGTTCCAGGTTATGTTGGATCAGCGCGCTTGCAGTATCCAGGATCACCTGCGTGGAGCGGTAATTTTCCCTCAGGACCACTTTGCGGATCTGCGTAGGGAACCGGGACGCGAAATCCCTGATATTGGAGACATTGGCGTCCTGAAATGAAAAAATGCTCTGGTCATCATCCCCCACCACGAATATGTTGGGCTCTTCCCAGAAATCGGTCAGCAGGGTGAGCAGCTGGTTCTGGGAACCGCTGGTGTCCTGAAACTCATCCACCAGAATATAGAGAAACCGTTCCTGGTATTCCGCCTTGAGCGTGGGGTTGTTCCGGAAAGCGCTGATGACCCAGAGGATCATGTCATCAAAAGTATACCGGGACTGTTCCCGGAGCATTTCCTGGTAAGTGTCGAATAGGTCCACCGCAGCATCAAGGGATTTCATCCGCTCCAATTCCGCCTTGATCTGGGCTTCTTTCAGATCCCCTGCTTTTTTATCCTTATATGCCCGCTGGTATCGGAATTCCGGCCGATCGGGTAATTCCGCAACGTACTGCACGATCCGGTCCTTCAGATAACCCGGGGTCCAGGCTTCTTTCTTCATCAGGCTGAACAAATTGGCCAGCTTCCTCCAATCCATATAGACATCCCCTTTATATCTTTTGAGGGGGTTTCCGGCTTTCATGGTGTCCATTACCCGGTGGATGAGCTCCATTTCCTCCAGGGTGGAAATGGCTTCCAGGCCCAGCTTCCCGAATTGGGAGATATTCTCCTGGATCACGAGGTTGCAAAAGGAGTGGAAGGTGTGGATATGGACCCTGTAGGCATCCGGACCAATGAGGGTTAAAAGCCGGCTGCGCATTTCCACCTGCCCGTTTTCCGTAAAGGTCAGACACAGGATATTCCGGGCCTGCGTATCCGTCCGTTGCAGGATATTCCCGATCCGGGCGGCGAGTATCTGGGTTTTCCCGGTGCCCGGTCCGGCGATCACCAGGACCGGGCCCTCGGTTTGGTCCACCGCGAAGCGTTGTTCCGGGTTCAGGGACCGGATTTCCTGCTCAAAATTCAGCCGGTAATCCCTCCTGGTATCAGGATGTGCTAGGTTCATTTTCAAATCTTGTTTGCCGGATCCAGTTCAAAATGTCATGTAAAAACAACCCGGGAATAACAGCCCGGAGGATAAATCTATCTGCTCCTGCCAAAGATAAGGATCCCGGTGCGCACTGAATTTGCGCAGCCATCGGGGAAGTCCTGCTATCTTTGGCAGGATTTTTCGCCTTTGGGCCACTCACCTTCCTGATCCATGCCGACACCCATCCGATGGGGCATACTGGGCCCCGGTCATATCGCGGAAAAGTTCGCCGAAGCACTAAACCATACCGCGGGGGTTGTGCTGGAAGCGGTGGCTTCCAGGGACCCCGCCCGGGCTGCGGCTTTTGCGGGGAAATATGGGTGTGGCCGGTATTTTGGGGATTATATTTCCCTGGCCGAAGATCCTTCCGTGGATGTGATCTATATCGCAACTCCCCATGGATTTCACCTGGAACATGCCCTTCTTTGCCTGGAGCGGGGAAAGCCCCTGCTCATCGAAAAACCGTTGACCCTTTCCGGCGCAGAGACCAGTAAGCTCACCGACACCGCCCGGCAGAAAAACCTTTTTGTTATGGAGGCCATGTGGACCCGCTTTCTTCCGGTCATCCGTACAGCTGAAAAGCTGATCAGGGAAGGGAGGATCGGGGACCTGCGGATGGTCACGGCCGATTTCTGCTTCAGGGGGACTCAAAATCCCGAAGGTAGGTTGTACAATATGCGGCTTGGAGGCGGCTCCCTGCTGGATGTCGGGGTATACCCCCTTTCCCTGTTCCAGCTCCTTTTGGGAAATCCGGAAAAAATTCTCTCCACAGCCCGGCTGGCCGCCGGCGGAGCAGATGAGACCTGCCAGGCCATCCTGCAATATCCGGGAGCAAGGTCCGCCCAAATGATATCCGGAATCAGTTTTGATTCCCCGGTCACCGCAACCATTTCAGGGACGGAAGGCATGATCCAAATTCCCGCCCGCTGGTACCGGGCGGGAGCACTTTCCCTGGAACCCCGGGGGGAAGCCCGGCAAGCCTTTTCCTGTCCTGTAGCATTTAACGGCTTTGAATACCAGATCCGGGAAGTGGTGCGGTGCCTGGATGAGGGGGTGCTGGAAAGCCCGGACTGGCCTCATTCCATGGTGCTAGACCGGTTCAAGACCATGGACCTGATCCGGGAACAATGCGGGATCCGGTATGATTGATCCCGGTTAGCAGGATTCAATGTCGGGAATTCCCGGAATCCGGGACGGAAGAAAGGGAAACGGTCCTGCCAGTTGCTGCCGAGCGGCGGGCTGCATCCAGGATCCGGACCACCTCGATATTATTCTCCAGGCTATACTGGCCGTAGGCGGGCATCTTCATCTCTTTCCTGACCACCCTGGCAAAATAAACAAAAGGATCCTGGATCACCTGTACTTCCCCTGCCGTGATCTCCAGATCGGTTTCAGGAACGGATTCCATATCCTTTTCCCTCAGATCGGTATTGTTCAGGGTCTTCACATACCCCTTATCCCCATAGATCTCCATATCCTTCCTGCCAAAGGGCCAGTTCCAGGAGGCCTCGATCAGGCACTGGGCGGAGGGATAGGAAACCAGGATGGTTGCTTCATCATCCACTCTCGGATAGACCCGGGGCTGAAAGTGACGGGTTACCGCCGTCACGCCTAGCGGTTTTTGGCCCTGCATCAGGAAGTCCATCAGGTTGGCCCCGTAGCATCCGAAATCCATCAGTGCCCCTCCCCCGTTTTTAACCGGATCGGTCAGCCAGGCCAGGAATTCCGGGCTCACGTGAATGGCCACCGGGCCCTGATGTCCATCATGAAAAATGACCTTCCGGATCGTTCCCACATATCCACTGTCCAAAACCAACCGGAAAGCCTTCTCCGTACTGGGATACCAGGCCGTTTCATAATCGGTGAGCAGAAAGATCCGGTACCGGTCCGCAAGCCGTTTCATTTCCAAAGCCTGGTTAACGGTCGTGGAAAGTGGTTTTTCCACCATGACATGGATACCCCTCGGGGCGCAGGCCTTGACTACCGAAAGATGGGCGTCTGTGGAACAGAAAGCCACCACTGCCTCCGGCCTCACGGCATCCAGCATCCGGTCCAGGTTCGAATAGAACAGGTTCGCGGGCAGCTGGTACCTTATCTCATAGCGGCGGACCAGCACCGGATTGGGCTCATAAATTCCGACAAGCTGGATGCCTGGTCGGAATTTTTTCCCGAAAAAGAAAGCGGCATGGTCGTGATTCAATCCTGCGATTGCCATGCGGACCAATCTTGCAGGGATTTGCCGCGGCCTCAAAGGATGGGTGAAGGAAAGCAGGGGGAGGAGCAGAAAGGCGAAGCGGAGCAGGATCCCGGGGAACATAGGCGTGGAATTCATCCTTAAAATTGAGGATACCTGAAGATCTCAAACTGGATGATGGTAGACCACCCATTCGCTACCCAAGATAAAAAATTGCTGGTTTTAACGGGGTACGGTGGGATTACCCCTCAACCCGGACCCTCCCCCGGGGAAGGTCCCGATTACCGGAACCCGGCTGATCCTGATGAATGGTAACCCCTGAGATTCTGGAATCACCGCACGTCAACATCGAAATTCACCCCTGCAGGGGGTTCCTCGTTATGGCGACCATACCAGTCCCTCGTATGGTGGTGATAATGATGGTAATAGTGCTCTTCCACGCAACCCGAAAGCAAAAAAATCGCCATAACGCAGGCAATACCAATAGCCTGAATACTTTTGAATGAAGGTCTCATATCTCTGTTTTTGGTATATAGTCTAAAAACCCTGCCAAAACCATCCAGCTGAGGGGCCTGGATCCCATTTCCTTCCCCATCAACCCGGCTCATCATCCGGGTTCCCTTTGGGGATTAGGGACCTGAAATCCAATAAAGGGTCGCTGGGGACGATTTTTCCGGGATCCCGGATCAGGATCGAAAAAGGGAATCCATTTTAATGGAATTCTGTACCAGTCCTGAAGAATATGCGTTGTTCCTCAGTCCAAAAGTGGTGATCAGCGTGAGGAAATGGTTTTCCGGCTTTTGCTCTGCTTCCTGAAAACATCCAGTTGGTTTTCCAGTTCGGTTGCAAATGCTTTATCCAGAATAAAACCGGATTTTGAATATTTCATTTCACCAACGTGAATTATGGAATTTCCCCTGTCTATCAGAAGATCGATTTGCGCAGCTCTTCCCTTTCGGGTGACAAATCTCCTAACTGATTCCTTTTGTGTAAATCATGGAATTGCCAGGTTCTTCCCTGATCTGCAGGGGGATCAAATAATGGGGTTTTGGCCAGTTATAACAGGCCGGTTTCGGGCTTAGGAAATGAGATGGGGGCTTTTGCTTCGGGAAGAGCGGACTATACTTCCTCAGCCTTCAGCTGTTTCTGAACTTTCTTGCGATCTTCCTCGTCCAGAAGGTTCTTGCGCATCCTCATGGCTTTGGGGGTAATTTCAATGCTTTCATCCTGCTGGATATATTCCATGCATTCTTCCATTGAAAACTGGGTTTTCGGGGTGATCTTGGCATTGTCATCGCTTCCCGAAGCCCTCATATTGGTCAATTTTTTCCCCTTCACTACATTGATAACCAGGTCTCCGGGACGGATATGTTCTCCGATGATCTGGCCCCCATAGATCTCTTCTCCCGGATCGATAAAAAAAGCGCCGCGGTCCTGCAACTTGTCGATGGAATAAGCTGTTGCAGATCCCCCCTGCTGGGAAATCAGGACCCCGTTAATCCGACCGGGAATTTGCCCTTTCCAGGGCTGGAAATCGTTGAACCGGTGGGCCATCACCGCCTCACCGGCCGTTGCCGTAAGCATGTTGCTCCGCAGTCCGATCAGGCCTCTGGAAGGAATCTGGAATTCAAGGTGCTGCATATCTCCCTTCGTATCCATTACCAGGAGTTCACCCTTGCGCTGGGTTACCAGATCGATCACCTTCCCGCTATAGGCCTGGGGTACATCGACCACCAGAACTTCAAAGGGTTCGCATTTTTTACCATCAACCTCCTTGATGATCACCTGGGGCTGCCCCACCTGCAGCTCGTACCCTTCCCTGCGCATCGTTTCGATCAGAATGGACAGATGGAGGATCCCTCTTCCAAATACCAGGAAACTGTCTGAGTTTCCGGTCTCCTCAACCCGGAGGGCAAGATTCTTTTCTGTTTCTTTCATCAGGCGGTCCCTGAGATGCCTGGAGGTCACGAATTTTCCATCTTTTCCGAAGAAGGGGGATGTGTTGATGGAAAACAGCATGCTCATGGTGGGTTCGTCCACCGAAATCTGGGGAAGACCTTCCGGATTTTCAAAATCTGCGACCGTATCCCCGATATTGAACTCCTCCAGCCCGACAATGGCGCAGATATCCCCGGTTTCAACGGACTGTACCTTCCGTTTGCCCAATCCTTCGAATGTATACAGCTCTTTAATCCTGGACTTCAGGATGGACCCCTCCGCCCTGACCAGGGAGACCGGCTGGTTTTCAGCGATTTGGCCCCTGGCGATTTTTCCAATGGCAATCCTCCCCAGGAAGCTGGAATAATCCAGGGAGGTGATCTGCATCTGGAGGTTCCCTTCCGGTCTGGCGGGAGGTGGAACATAATCCAGGATACAATCCAGAAGGGGGGTAATGTCCCTGGTAGGCTCCAGGGTGGTATTCATCCATCCCTGTTTGGAGGATCCAAATATGGTCGGGAAATTCAGCTGTTCCTCGGTGGCATCCAGGTGGAAAAACAATTCGAAAATGGCATCATGGACCTCATCAGGACGGCAGTTGGGTTTGTCTACCTTATTGATAACCACGATGGGCCTGAGATGAAGGTGAAGGGCTTTCTGCAATACGAACCGGGTCTGGGGCATGGGGCCCTCAAATGCATCCACCAGGAGCAGGACCCCGTCCGCCATCTTGAGCACGCGTTCCACCTCTCCCCCGAAATCGGCATGGCCAGGAGTATCTATGACGTTGATCTTGGTGTTCTTATATACGACGCTGGCATTTTTGGAGAAGATCGTTATTCCCCGCTCCCGCTCCAGATCATTGCTGTCCATGATCAGCTCCCCCTTATCCTGGTTGTCCCGGAAGATATGAGCCTGATACAGGATCTTATCCACCAGGGTGGTCTTGCCGTGATCGACGTGCGCAATGATGGCTATGTTTCGGATATCCATATGATGGGAAGGCGGTTCCCGCCTTAAAAAGACCGCAAAGGTACGGAAAATGTGGCCCTTATCCAAGTAAGGACTGTCCTCAGGGCTGGCGCATCTCCCGGGCCAGGAACCGGAAAGCGCTCCGGTTGGTGGAATTATAAAGGGCTGCAGCAATATCCACCTTCTCCCTGCTGGTCAAATGGAGGTTCAGGGCGGCGGTTTTGTCGTGGGTCTCCGGAACGTATTGAAAAATGAGCCGGTTCATATCCACGTGGATGAGCTTTTCGGCATTCGAATAAAGTTCGTCCTGGTTGAAATCCTGAAAGGCCGACAGATTATGCTGCAGGGTAAACAGCGGCTCCATCAGGATTCCCCCAAGGCCCTTGCTCTCAATCGGCAGAATGTCATTCTTTTTGGAGTCGCGGATCTGGATAAAGATCACCCCGCTGGTATTGGCATTGATCCAGGAAGCGAAAACATGAAGGAAGCGGAGGCTGGTCTGCTCCCCGAAATTATCCCTGAGGCCCGCATCCATCACATCCACGATCGGATTGGAAGGCAGGTAAACATTGGGAAGGACATAGGGGAAAGTGGCACACATCCGGATCGCGGAGGTGACCCGGAGGTCCAGGGGGTCCTGGCCTGCAAAGAACCTGCAAAAATCGATTCCATCAATGTCCCGTACCGCCCGGTTATAATGCTCGTATTGCGGAGCGGTAAGATAGCTGACCGGCTGGGGGGAAATGATCATCAGCCTCCCGTCCTCCGTGACCGTGGAGTTGTAAATCAGCATGGGTATCTCGGCATTGCGTTCCGGTTCCGCATAATCCCCGATGGTCTTGTTCAGCACCCCGTCCAGGTTGGTCTCCAGCTGTTGCTCAAAGGCATAACCCCGGTCAACGGGGTACTGGTTCTTACCGATGTGAAAGTGGTGGAAGGGAGTAAAAAAATCGTTGATGGCATAGGAAGAAAGCACCGCGTTGAGCAGATCGCTGGAGATGTCGGCAGTATATTCCTTGCTGTAAAGGTCAATGGGTTTCCCTTCCTGTTTCTCCAGGTAAAGTTCCCGGAAATAGGAAGCCCCCATAATACCTCCGGAAGCTCCTGTGATCAGCACGGTATGCTTCATCAGGCCGCCTCCCAGAATGCTGTCTGCGTATTGTAGCACATTCATGGTCCAGGAGGCCGCCCTGCTGCCCCCTCCGCTCACATTGATCAGGATCATTTTGGGTCTGCCACCTTCCGGTGCCACCCGGGCCTTCCACCGTTCCAGGATCTGCCGGGTCCGGTACATGTCCGAGTCCACCTGCCTGGTGTTGAAAAGCTGGTTGAAATGGGCAAAATTATAGGCGGGTCGCTGGGCCGGGTTCAGGTAGTCCATGCCATATGCCTTGCTCCGGGTATCGATCACCTGATGGGTGATCATCCAGTTCAAAAGCAGGGTGGCCCCTGCGATCACGGGGATCGCCCAACTGCGCATCATATAGACAAATGCCCCGGAAAAGGCGATCAGGACGGAAAAAAAACCGAGCACGCTGGCTGCCGCAGGGATCCGGAACACCTGGTAACTGGTGAGATACCCCATAATGATCAACAGGATGAGGGCAAAACCAACGGTCAGGGTGGCGGCAAAATGGTGCTTCTTGAATATGGAATCGAGGAAGAACTTATTATAATGATCCACGTTCCGGGCTCTCCGGATTTTCCAGACTGTATTGAGATAGCTTCCCACCGGCAGGGCGTCTTCATCCACCTGCGCTTCTTTGGTCATGATCTGATAGAGGATCTTCCGGGGCACCCCCATTTTGCGCTGCATATCCCTCAGGATGGTCTTGTCCGCGTTAAAGAAGTAAAAAAAGGAGATGAAAATGCACAGGAGATACCCCACCAGGAATCCCTCAATCAGGAAAAGGATGTTGGTCGTGCCGGTGAGTTCGTTGAATTTCTGGTAATTGATCTCCTTGACCAGCATGAAAATCAGGAAGCTGAGCGGGATCAGCGAATTATTGAGGCAATACTTGAAAAAAGGCTGGGTGGTGGTTGCCAGGAACTTGAATCGCTTGCTGTGCAGGATGAAGGTGGTGATGTTCCAGGACATCACAAACACCCCCATTGCGAATCCCAGGATGGAGGCGCTGTAAAAGCTGACTTTTCCCAGGTATTCAGGCGCAAGGATCAGTGAGGCGGCTCCGAACACGCTGGCGAAATTGCCATTCACCGTGCTGAAAAGGATGAACCAGAACACCAGAAGGATCTGGTATCTGCGAAAATGCATCAGCAGGAGCTGGATTGGGAAAAAATGATAGAGGCGGAGCAGTTGCTTTTTCATCCCAATCAAATTACGGATAAAATGATCATCCTGCTGCCGGAGCCTCCAATGGAGCCTTCCCGGAAACCCGGTACCAGGTCCAGACCATGGTGATCAGGACCAGCATGGCGACAAACTGGTGTGAAACGGCAAGGACGATCGGAATCCGGATCCGGCTCCCCATAACGGTCAGGATCCCGAGCAGGGCCTGAAGGAGGACAACAATAACGGGCAGGAAGCGGGGCCCGGCCGGGATCCCCTTTGCCCTCACCGACCATGCGATGACCAGGATCAGGATCAGATAGGCGAGGCCGCGGTGGATGAACTGCACGGTCAGGGGATCATTGACAAGGGCTCCGGGAGATCTGAACAGGGCAGCGGGTATGGCATGCCCGTTCATGTCTGGCCAGGTGGGGGCATACAGGGCGGCATGAAGGCCGGCCATGAAGGCCCCATAGGTCAGTTGAATGGTCAATATAACCAGGATCGCCGCCAGCAGCCCTTTCAGGCCTGTTTGATGAACCCGCCGGGCCTCGGGAACGAGCAACATCATGGCGAACCAGAGCGTATAGGTCAGCAGCAGGAGGGCCATGATGAAATGGACCGCAAGCCGGATATGGTCCACCCGGATCCGGTTTCCGGTAAGGCCGCTTTCAACCATAATCCAACCGATCAGTCCCTGAAGGGCCCCGAGCAGAAAAAGAATGATCATGGGCCGGACCATCGCCTTATTGAAGCGTTTCTGGATGAGGAACAGGGCGAACGGGATCAGGAACACCAGGCCAATGAGCCTGGCCCACAATCGGTGGATATATTCCCAGAAAAATATGGATTTGAAATCACCAAGGGAAAAATCCGGATTGGACAGCCGGAATTGGGGCGTATGCCGGTACAGGTTGAAGGCATGCACCCAGTCCTGGTGGTTCAGCGGGGGGAGAGCTCCGATGATCGGATCCCACTGGGTGATGGAAAGACCGGAACCGGTCAGCCTCGTGATGCCCCCCAAAAGAACCTGCACCATGATCATGATCACTCCCGCCACAAGCCATAGGGCCACCGGTTTGGTCCGGCGGTTCACCAGAAGATCCTCCATGTGGACAAATTTAGTTCTCATTCAGGTTGAAAAGTCCCGCAATTCGGATATAAATTTGAGGAACATATCTTACAAAATTTTTTCCGAAAAATGTTAAGCCCCTATTACCAGGGCTCGTTCACCGAGGCGGGCTGCGATGAAGCCGGACGGGGCTGCCTTGCGGGGCCGGTTTGCGCAGCCGCCGTCATCCTGCGCCGGGACTTCGGGCATGAGCTGCTCAACGACTCCAAGCAAATGACCCCCGAAGACCGTGAAACCCTCCGGGTGGTCATTGAGGGGGAGGCTCTGTCCTGGGCCGTGGCATTCGTAGACAACAGGACCATCGACAGGATCAATATTCTCCAGGCTTCTTTCCGGGCCATGCACCTGGCAGTCCGCAAATTATCCCTCCGGCCCGGGCTCCTCCTGGTGGACGGAAACCGGTTTAATCCCTACCGGGGAATCCCCCATCAATGCATCATCCAGGGCGATGCGCAATATGCTTCT
Source organism: Chitinophagaceae bacterium (assembly GCA_025451655.1). Taxonomy (GTDB): domain Bacteria; phylum Bacteroidota; class Bacteroidia; order Chitinophagales; family Chitinophagaceae; genus JANWKA01. Next base: position 17,358 of record JANWKA010000063.1, read on the forward strand.
ATCGCCGCGGCTTCCGTTTTGGCCAAAACCTACCGGGACGCCTATATGGTCCGGCTTCACCAGAAACATCCCGGGTACTCCTGGGATGAGAATAAGGGTTACCCCACTGAAAAGCACCGCAACGGCATCCGGGAGCTGGGTTGCACTTCCTACCACCGCCTCAGCTTCAGGCTGCTTCCGGAAAATGAAACCGGATTTGATCCGGTTGCCCTGGAGGGATAAAGTGGCGTGGGGCCCGCCCCCCCATGTTAGAACTCCTGCCAGGGCCCTTCCAAAAAAAAATAAGGGTTTGCTTAATTCATTTTTTTAGGTAGTATTTTTGCTGGTATGTTAAGGCAAACCCAGCAGCAGAAGCTCCTACAGAAGCTTTCTCCCCAGCAGATCCAGCTGATGAAGCTCCTGCAGGTGCCCACGGCAGTGCTGGAGGAAAGGCTCAAGGAGGAAATGGAGGAAAATCCGGCCCTGGAATTCGGGGAGGAGCAGACTGAGGAGGAAAGCGCCAAGGAGGCCGATGACTTCCAGGACAATACCCCGGAGGAGACTCCGGAGACCGATAGCACGGAATCCGAATTCGACCATATTGATATTTCGGATTATGTAAATGAGGGAGATGAGGCGGTAGCGGAATATAAGTTGCGGGATGACAATTATCCCGACCCGGAAGAGTCCCACAGCTTTCCCATCCGGGTAGAGACGAGCTTCAACGACTATCTTACCGACCAGCTGAACATGCTGGACCTGGATGACCGCCAGCGCAAGATCGCCATGCAGGTCATCGGCAGCATTGATGATGACGGGTACCTGCGCAGGGAGGTCAGTGCCATCACCGATGATCTTTCTTTTTCCCAGAACGTCACTGCCTCGGAAGAGGAGGTTACAGATATCATTCACAAGATCCAGGAATTCGATCCCCCTGGCATCTGTTCCACCAACCTCAGGGAATGCCTGCTCATCCAGCTCCGCCGGAAGAAAAATGAGGACCCCGCCGTTTCCATCGCCCTTAAAATCCTGGAGAATTATTTCGAGGAGTTCATCAAGAAACACTACGAGAAGATTCAGAAGGGGCTGGGACTGACGGACCGGGACATCCGGGATGCCATTGGCCAGATCATCCGGCTGAACCCCAAACCGGGAAGCAATTATGCGCCTGGCAACAAGGCGGAAAGCTATATCGTTCCGGATTTCTTCATCATCAACAACAACGGCATGCTGGAGCTCACCCTGAATTCCAAGAACGCACCAGACCTGCGGATCTCGGAAGGGTACCGGGAAATGCTCCGGGAATATGACCGGGGGACCAAAAAAGACAAAAGGCAGAAAGAGGCGGTCCTTTTTATCAAACAGAAGATCGACGCGGCCAAATGGTTCATCGACGCCATCAAGCAGCGGCAGCATACCCTGCTCAGCACGATGGGGACCATCATGAAATACCAGGAAGAGTTCTTCCTGACCGGCGATGAAACCACCCTGAAACCCATGATCCTTAAAGATATCGCCGACCGGACCGACCTGGACATCTCCACGGTATCCCGGGTGGCGAACAGCAAATACGTGCAGACCGAATTCGGGACCTACAAACTCAAGTATTTCTTTTCCGAATCCCTTTCCACGGACAGCGGGGAGGAAGTTTCCACCAGGGAGGTCAAGAAGATCCTGATGGACCTCATTGAAGCCGAGAACAAGCAGAAGCCCCTGAGCGACGAGCATCTTACCCAGCGTCTCCAGGAAAAAGGCTATAATATCGCCCGCCGGACGGTGGCCAAATACCGGGAACAACTGTTCATCCCCGTTGCCCGGCTGAGAAAAGAGCTCTGACCCCTCAATCGCCCCTATGGAAGGACCGGCCTCTCCCGGTGAAAATCCCACGATCCGGTTCCATCCCCTGCTCCGGGCCAGTGCATTGGTACTTTCGGTAATTTTTCATCCCCTCTTCATTCCCCTTTACGCGACCCTGCTGATCATGTATTCCCATCCCATCCAGTTCGCGGATTTC